>DHTG01000065.1:13410-14743 GCA_002411545.1 Bacteroidales bacterium UBA5266
ACAACATCAAAAAAGATTGACTCTACAGAAAATCAATCTACAACAACTCCTCTTGTAGAAAAAACAATTCCGCCACAATTACATATACAAACAATAACACAAACATCAAACACCGAAAAAGAGCAAAAGGAAATAAAAATGCTTCATAAAACGGGTCAAAAGGAAAACTTTGAGCAAACAAATCCTGAATATACTTCAAACAAAGAACTAAGCGTGAGAAATACGGATAAAGCAATCTATATCAGTAAAGACACTACGGTATGTGAAAATGCTATCATCACATTATATGCTAAGAACGCTAAAAATATTATGTGGAATAACGGACAAACCGATGAAGAAATAAGAGAAATCATTAATCAAAGTAAAACCTTTACGGTTAATTATACTGATGCATACGGGAAAGATACCACAGCACATATTTTTGTTCGAGCAGTCCCTTGTACTATCCTTACGATTCCTACTGCATTTACACCCAACAATGATGGATTAAATGATGAATTTCGTATTTTCGCATCAGGGACTTTTTCCGAATTTGAAATAATAATTTATTCCACACATAAAAAAATATTGTTTCAAACTTCTCATATAGAACAAGGTTGGGATGGAACTCATAACGGAAACATACTTCCTCACGGAGTATATTTATATAGAGTTCGGTATAAAGATAACTTCAATCAAACGATCGAAAGGAAAGGTGAATTTTTACTTATCCGATAGTGTGGCTCCTTTTTAAATTCTCAACAAATCCCTCTTATTATTTATTCGTAAAATAGTATGTGATTTTTAACATATCACTATTGCATATCTAAATAGATAGATTTTATATCTAAATTTTTAGTTTAAATGTAAAGTAAATTTCATTATCGTTTAAAAAATGCCATAATTTATTCCATTTTTAACAATTTAATATTTTTTATATGTTTTTATACTTTTTTTTACATTTGCTTGATTTTCTGATTATATAATCTATTTTTTCTTTGTTTGTTAATTTTTGTTAATTTTTTTGTTTTCAGTAAATGACTGTTTTATGTCTCTTTTTCTGTTCTTTATGTTTATTCGTTCTGTACATAATATTTTTTTAAGTAATTTTTTGTTAATATTATTTATTTTTGTATATTTGCCAAAAAAATCAATAAATAATAACTTTAAAATTAATGTACGAGATGAAGAAAAAGATGTTATTAGTTATGGGAATATTCTTATTATTCCCTTGGGTATATTCCCAAACACGTGTAACTTTTACCGAAACCTTTGACGGCACGTCCCATGGTTTTACGATGACTCCCTCCTCTGCCTGGATGGTCGATTCCACCTTAAGTGCCAGTGGAAAACA
>DHTG01000069.1 GCA_002411545.1 Bacteroidales bacterium UBA5266
CAATTACGGGATACACTGTTGCCGAAGTTGATGAGCGGTGAGGTGAGGGTGGATTAAAATTGCATTATGGAAGAAGGAATACAAATTCTCACATACAATGAGGTTCTTGAAGCAATTCAGAATCAGGTTAATCATTTGCTGATTGGAAATGGTTTTAATTATGGTCTTGGAATAAATACAGGTTATAAATCCATTTTCAAAAAAATGATTGAAAATAACCGAGGTCTATATATTGAAGCAACATCATTAGTAGAACAATGTAATTATGACTTGGAAATTTTTATAGCCAAATTGGAAGAAGATATTGCTCATGATAATTCCTTTCTTAGAAAATATGTTAGAAACAAGATAAAAATTGATTTTATGCAAGCTGTGCATGAAATTGTAAAGGCTGAAATAAAAACTATTTATGCAGAAAAAAATGAAGGAATTTATATTCTACTTCAAAATTTCACTAATTATTTTTCACTAAACTATGACTCATTTCTTTATCTACTTTTATTGAAATACAAACCAATTCAAAATGACTTAAATAATGGGATAGTGTTTCAACCATCTATTAAGTTCATTGAGGAGGATATGGATAAAAGGCAAAACAGTATCTATAGTGAGATTAAAAACGCGAGATTAAAAGGTGAACTAGAAATTAATGTTGGCGATAAAAGTAATTCTTTAAAAAAGTCTCTTAGCTTATTAACAAGAGTTCATTTTTCAACAGAAGTAAAAGAATATTCAAAAACAAATAAAAAGGGATGGAAAACTAGGGATATAGATAAAGTCGTAAAATCTATTTTTGAAGAAGAAGCAAGAAATAGATTACTGAATAAGGTGGATGATGGGAGTAAACAACTTAGAATATTTGGTGATGAATATGAATTTATTTTTGATACCAACAGCAAAACACAGAACTTGTTTTTTCTTCACGGTGCTTTCCACATATATAAAGATGGGGAAAGGGTAAAAAAAATAACTCAACATTCTGATAAGGCACTTTATGAAAGATTAGAAGATATACTCAATAACGAGGAACAAGATGTTGTTTGTGTTTTTCAACAAAATGACAAAATTGATGTAATATTTCAGAATGAATATCTACTAAATTGTTACAATAAACTATCTGGTTTAACTGGCAATATGGTGATAATTGGCAGTTCATTGGCGGAAAATGATAATCATATCTTTGAGCAAATAAATAATTCAAAAATTGATGTAGTGTACATTTCAATCTTAGCGAAAGAAATTGAAAAAATATCAGAATTAGCAAAAACGAAATTCCCTTCTAAAAAAATATATTTTTTTGATGCTGAAAGTATCTCGTACGAGTTGCCAAACGAAGTAAAAAAAGAAAAAGAATGACCCGAATCACCGAAAACATTATAGAAACATTCCCCATCGAGTTATTAAATAAACAAAATCTCTATGTAGAATAAATTTTATATTTTTGCATACCATGTATTACAGAAGAAAAATATTATTAGCCTTAATAGAACTCTTTGGTGGACAGTTAACCGCAAAGTGTTTACAAAAATATTTATTTTTATTTACACGTAAACAAAGCCTTAAAGCATATGACTTTATTCCTTATCGTTACGGTTGTTTTTCTTTTCAGGCTAATCAGGATTTATCAACGATGCAAAAATACGGCTATATTGATATTGTGGAACAGGAGCACGGTCGATATATTCAGTTAAAAGAGTCAGGAAATTATTTGTCCCTATTGGATTTGTTCGACAGACAAGCTTTGATATCCATAAAAGAAGAATTCGGACATTATAGTCAAAATGAGTTGATTCGTTATACGTATCAGAAATATCCATACTATGCCATAAACAGTACGATTGCGCATGAACTTTTAAATACGGCAGAATTAGAAACGGTGGTAAGACAAAAGAAAAAATATAATGAACCGCAATTATTCACTATCGGCTATGAAGGTATTACACTTGAAACTTATATAAACAAGCTAATAATAAACGATGTACATGTGTTATGCGATGTGAGAAAAAACGCCTATAGTCAAAAGTACGGCTTTTCAAAAAGTCAATTACAAAAAGCTTGTGAAGGGGTTGGCATATCCTATATCCATATGCCGGAATTAGGAATAAACTCCGATAAACGGCAACACCTGATATCGCAAAACGATTACGACTTACTATTTGAAGATTATGAAAAGAATACTTTGCAAAACAATTCCAATGCGTTACTTCGAATAAAAGAAATACTTAAAAAAGAAAAACGTGTGGCACTGACATGTTTTGAAAAAAATCCTTTGCAATGTCATCGTAGCCGCATAGCAAACGCACTTATGCAATTACCCAATATAAATTATACATTAAAACCACTTTAAATGTCTTTGAAAAAAGTCCTTATATCAGTTAAAACTTATCCCACTTTATCCACGAAATACGATGAATTGGTTTGCACTGCAGGTTTTTTAGAGGACGGTTCCTGGATACGTATTTTTCCCGTACCTTTTCGCACGCTTAAAAATAATAACATCAAACAATTTTCCCTATTCCAATGACCCGAATCACCGAAAATACTATCGAATCCTTCACCATCGAGTTATTAAATAAACTCGGTTACGAATACATCTA
>DHTG01000089.1:0-10721 GCA_002411545.1 Bacteroidales bacterium UBA5266
TCTTTTTCCTTTGTTTTCCGGTTTTCAACCTCTTTTCTACGTTCATACATGTATACCAATTAATGTTAAAAACTATTTTTCCGGCAAAAGTAGTATGATTTTTTTATTCTTTAGTGATGTTGACCACGGTTCTTCGATTTTTTTGTCTTCCTTCGGCGCTGTCGTTTGAGGCTATGGGTTGAGTGTCGCCATACCCTTGTATACTTACACGATTAGCATCAATTCCTTTACTTATTAAATAATTGCGTACTGATTTAGCCCGATTAAGAGAGAGTGTCATATTGGATTCGGCGGTACCTACATTGTCGGTATGACCGGCAATTTCAATTTCTAATTGCGGTTTTAATGTCATAAGCTCTACCAAATCATTCAATGCGATAAAGGATTGTGGTCTGAGACTAGCCTTTCCGGTATCGAAAAATACATTGTCGAGAGTATAGGTTTTAGGGGGATCGTATTGTATATTGAGTTGAAAAGTGTATGCGCCTGCTTTGTTAGGAATGGGTAATTTGTCGTAGTTGACATTTCCGGTAAAGGTTTTATATTTTATCAGATAGGTATCTCCTTCGGGAAGCAAGATAGAAAACCTACCTGATTCATCGGTAATGCCTTTATACATTTGTTTGCTTTTTATTCCTTGAAAGCTAATAATATCTCCTTGACGTGCCTTTCCATTCATCGATGTTACGCTGGCATGTAAAAGTGCTTTCGATTCGGTGGCTTCTAAGATCTGTCCAAATGTGTGCATGGAAAGTATTGAAAGGAAGCAAAGGATAATGAAGGAAGGAAGTGTTTTCATGTGCGAGATTATTTTAAGGCAAAAATAATAAAAATTTGGTTATATAAAACAATAACCTCACCGAAATTCACATTGTTGGTGATTCATATGAGGTGATATGCAAGGAGAAGTCTAATGTTTACGTAAGTAAATATCGAAATTTTATTCCCAAAAATCGGAGGCAATTTCAATAATATTGCCTTCGGGGTCGGTAATCATGGCCGAACGCATGTTCCATGCTTCATTGCGAGGGGGATAAATCCCTGTAGCTCCCTTTTCAATCATTCGGTGATAGGTGCTATCTACTTTGGCCGGTTCGCCTACGTTGATGGATAATTCAAAACTGCCATTGATACCCGTAGGGAAGGAAAGGTCTTTACCTAGTAATTCGCATAACATTTTGCGTTCACACATGGAAAAACGTATGCCTTCATGCTTGAATTCCGCATAGGGACCCTCTCTGTCCCATTCAATGTCAATGCCGACAACATGGTGATAAAAATCGACCATTTTGTGCAGGTCAGCTACAAAAAGAGCGACCATATCTAGCTTTATTTTCATAATACATCCTATTAAATTGTTAATTATAAGCTAAAATAGCTGCTCAGAAAGCAGCTATTTTAATGAAGTTTCATTGTATATTATTTTAGAATTTTCTTACAGCAATAACTACATATTTTTTGTACTTACTTCCCTTCTGATTAAAAGGTGAATCTAAATTAAAGGCTTTAAAGAAAGCATTCCCGGTTTCGTCGGGCTGTTCTGTAGATGACCACACACCGTATTCACCGGAAAAGGGTATGTTTAGTTGGGTTTTTACACTATGCATGTCTACCACTTCGTTGATGGCAGGTAAATACCATCCACTTACTCCGTTGGTGTTTTTTTCTTCACACCATTTGAAAGCCGGATAATTTTCAATATTGAAATTGTTTTTGATTCGGTTCATATTAGCAACTCCGTCGTTTTCATCTTGCGCTGAAGTTTGATCTAATTCGTTGCCCCAACTTAGTTTTACAAAATCCAAGGAACGTATCATACCGTGTTTCCCTTCGTCGCTGATTTTATATACTTGTCCTTGGATACCACCCACATCATACATTTCGCCTATGGTAAATAATTTTGGATTCACTACAATCGAAATGTTGGCTTCGCCTACTTTTCCTTCGTTGTCGGCTGCTTCAATTTTTAATTTATAACTGCCTTCTGTTAAAGTGCCCGAAGGGATGACAAAATCATATGGACTTTCTTCGACTTTTGCATGCAAATTATTATTGATAAATAAGGAAACATGGGCGATGCTTCCATCTTTATCTTCGGCGGTTACTTTAACAAAAATACTATCGGCTATCGTAAATGTTTGGTTGTCTGCCGGAGTGTCAATGCTACATTTGGGAGCTTTGTTGCAACTGCTAAGGGCTATGACCAATACAAATAACAGGGTTTTAACTTTTATCATATGCTTCATGTTTAAGAGGTTTATTTTTTTTGCAAAAATAATAAAATATTGTCATGAAATAAAGAATTTATTGAAATATTTTTTAAGTCTGTGTTTATGCAAAACAAATTTTAGGGAATAATCCATTTAAGGGTATTAATTCCTTGTGCTGTATGTATCACACAAAAATAAATACCGGAGGATAAATGCTGAGCATGCAATGCTATGCTGTGATTCCCTTTAGGGTAGTAGGCTTCTTCATAGGATTGTAAGGTTTTTCCGGAAAGGTCAGTGATGTGTATGCTCAGCTTTGAAGGTCGAGACAATACAAATTGTAAACGTGTGTTTTCTTTAGAGGGATTGGGAACGATGGTATATCGTGATAGCAATGGTTCATCATCCGAAATCATGTCGGATTGTAGTTTTTGTATGGAATAATGATAGATTAATCCGAAATTCAATGCTGCCACTTCTCGCATATAATCCACATTACAGGCTGTATACACATCCAACATGCTATGATAGTAAGGCGAAAATTGGTATTCCGATATATAATTCACTTTAAAGCCGTTGTCGTAATATGAATAGCTGTCGCTGCGATTGTAATATTTGTTTTCATAATAATCGGGAATATAATATTTTAAGAGCGTAAAGGTGGAGCAAATGTATTTTGTGAGTTCTAACACATCGTTGGAGTTATAGTATACCGATAAAAAGATTTTCCATTCTTCCTCAGAGGGTTGATTACCCACCATATCATTGTTCAACATAACAACAATATTTTCTTGTGCCGCCCGGCGTTTTTCCGCATCGTAGCGGGACCCGAAAAGTCCTAATTCTTCGGCATCATACGCCATAAAATCAAGGCTAATTTTAGGTTGTAGGTTGAATGTGTGAAATATACGTGCCATTTCAAGCATAACGGCAATGCCTGAGGCATTGTCGTCGGCGCCGGCAGTGGTAGGGTAAATATGATAGATGGTGTCGTAGGCAATAGCATCTAAATGAGCTCCTATGATGAGTGTGGAATCGCCGGCTACACTTCCCTCCATATGGGCTTTTACATTATACATCCAGGCTGCAAAAGGTCCTGTAATTTGAGTGGTATCTTCAACGTAAAATGAATCAATGGCGGCATTTTCGATGCCGTATGCTTGTAAACGCGCCACAAGGTATTCGGCTACTTCCTTATTGTCATGTAAACAAAAACGTGAATCAAAAGCTTGCATATCCATCACAGTGCGTTTTATGCTGTCGGCGTTAATTGCTGACAGTATGTTTGTAAATGTTACGTTCTGTGCAAATCCCGAACTGAATGAAAAAAAGATTAATAATAGTAAGATAAATTTTCTCATAAAATACTTTGTGTAAAATTTTGGCAAATGTACATGAAATTATCCAATTACACACAAACGAATAAAAATTTCTTCTAAAATTTATAGAGGAAAATACATTAAATTGTAAAATACCGGTGAAAGAAATACAATTAAGTAATTACAATTTATGAATTGGTTTTTAGTGCCGAAAAATAGTCAGGGGGTGATTTGACGATGCCTAAAAAAGGTTGACCTTTTTTAGGCATCATCATCTTGCGATTTGCGACCTGCGACTTGCGACATTTCCCTCCGGTTTTCCATCAACGCAAAACCTGCTTTTGCTAAACAATTTTTTTATACTTTTACAGTTCTTTAAAAATGAAAGAGCTAATATGTTTTTCTTGATTAAACATAACAAAAAGAGATGGATACAAAAAAAGCATGTATTTTTTATGTGCTTTATGTTTGTTATTGTATGCCTTGAGGCTCAATTTTACAATGGCACTCATATGTCCTTCGGCAAAAACCGTATTCAAACCCAAACCCATGTCTGGACCTATTATCGTACTCCCATGGCCGACATTTATTATTATCCGCAAGGGAAGAAATTGGCGGAATTTGTGGCCGAAAACTTACCTAAAATGATTCCTGAATTAGAGGAAAAATTAAGATATACCTTATCCAATAAAATTCAAATTATTATCTACTCCCGTCAAAGTGATTTTATGGAATCGAATATCGGGATGGAATTCGAAGATTTTTATAATACAGGGGGTGTAACACCTCTTTACGGCTATAAGCTTTTTTTGTATTTTGATGGGAATATGCGTACCTTTACGGAAAGTTTAAAAGGTGGGTTGGCAGGATTGTTTATTAATCACATTATTAGCGGACAAGGTTTGTTGAATTCCATGTCATCAGCCAATGATAGAGTGGCTGTCCCTTATTGGTTTACCGATGGGATGAGTGCCTATTATTCAAAATCGTGGACTACTGAAGTGGATAATGCCATACGCGATGGAATAAAAAGCGGTCGTTATGAAAGGTTGCATAATTTGTCGGTGGCTGAACAACAAATAGCCGGTTTTTCACTCTGGCATTATATTGCGGATACCTACGGTGAAGATATGCTTTTGAATATTTTGCACTATCTGAAAGCGTTGAAAAATTATGAAAAAGTTACTTATGTAACGCTCGGCATTGGATTTGAACAATTGAAAAAAGAATGGATTGATTATTATACCAAACGTTACTTAACGCATCCTGAATTTCAAATTCCGGAAAATTCCATACTCAAGAAATACAAGAAACAGACTTATTACCTTCAACCGAAAATATCGCCTGATGGTAAATATATTGCTTATCTTAGCAACCAAGAGGGTAGAGTTAAGGTGTTCCTTTACGATGAACAGACTAAAAAAAAGAAATGTATCTATCGTTATCATTTCAAAATAGAAGATAATCCGGATGTGAGTTTCCCTTTGTTAGCGTGGCATCCTAGCGGTAATCACTTGATGATGATGATTGAACATAAAGCAAAGGTGTATTTGGTGCCTTATGATATGGAAGAAAGAAAATGGGGTGCCCGACAAATTGTTTTTATCCATAAGATTACCGATTTTGCCTATTCCGATGATGGTCGTTACCTCGCTTTGTCGGGAGTGAATAACGGACAATCCGATATTTATCTGTATAATGTAGCTTCACGTTCGTTGCAAGCTATTACCAATGATAAAGCCGATGATTTTGCCCCCCGTTTTATCAAAGAAAATACGGCCTTGGTTTTTAGTTCAAATCGCGATACGGATAGTTTGAAAATCCAAGAAAACGAATATGCTTTTTCGGCTTATGATTTGTATCTGTATGATCTCAATGAGAAGTCAACTACCTTGGAACGTTTAACCAAAACTCCCTTAGCCGAAGAACTCTATGCCTTTGAATCGGAGGATGACTACCTGAGTTTTATCAGCGACCGAAATGGGGTGTATAATCGTTATGTAGGTAAATTCGAACATAACATTAGTCATATCGATACAACCATTCATTATGTTACTCGTTTTAACGATTATTCCATCAGTGATGTTGACAACAGCATATTGTTTTACGATGTAGAAAAACAAAGCAAACAAATCACGGAAGTAAAATTATATCATGGGAATTATGTGATGACCAAGGAAGATGCCACTCATTTAAGTGCTCTCCCGAGAACATACTTGAATCAGTCGATAACCATGATGCATAGGGATGCTTTCGAAGAAATAAAAGATTCCTTGTCCTTGTTGCCACCTGAAGTAACCAAGCATGTCAAACGATTACGTTTTGTAAAATTAGACGAAATAAAGAATCCTTTAAGCTATTTGCCTGAAGAAAACACTCCGGCACAGGATACGACCACTGACACGGAAAAGGAAAGAATAACTTTTGTACCACGCGTATATGATGTACAATATTATTTAAATTCCATAGCCGTTCAAGCCGACTTTAGCTTTTTAAATACTACTTATCAACAGTTTGTGCCCTCAGCCAGTCCGATTTATCTCAATCCCGGTTTAAATTTGTTTTTAACGGTTCAAGCCAGGGATTTAATGGAAGATCATCGCCTGACAGGAGGAGTACGTTTTTCCGTCGATTTGAATAAAGAATTTTTGTTTAGTTATGAAGATTTCTCCAAGCGTTTAGATAAACAAGTGGCGGTTTATTTTCAGTCGCTTAAAAATATGAATTATTATGGATATTATGAAAGTCAACAGAATATGTCAATATTCTACCTTTTAAGATATCCCTTTGACCGGGTGAACAGTGTGCGTTTTACCGGTTTTCTGCGTTATAATCGTTACTCTTTGAAAGCTACTGATGAACTGAGTTTGGAACATGCTGATTTATATTCGTTTTGGCTGGGAGCCAAAGCGGAATATGTCGTTGATTTCACGAAAAACTTATCCCTGAATATGAAAAAAGGCGTGAGAGCGAAGGCTTTTGCCGAATTTATGTGCACACCCGACCAAACCTTCAATTATATGTTCGTGATAGGGGGAGATATCCGTTATTATGCCAAACTTCATCGTCATTTGATCTGGGCAAACCGCTTTGCAGCCAGCACCTCGATGGGTAAAAATCGATTGATCTATTATATGGGAGGACTTGATAATTGGTGGTTTGCTAAGTTCAATCAGGAAATCAATGTGGATACTTCCATTAATTATACCTATCAAACTTTAGCTACCAATATGCGTGGATTTACCCAAAACATACGAAATGGCACTTCCTTTTTTGTGTTGAATTCAGAATTGAGGTTTTCGATTATACAGTATTTCTCCAAGAATCCTTTGAAGAACGATTTCTTTAATTCCATGCAAGTCGTAATCTTTGGAGATATTGGAACGGCATGGACAGGACTGACGCCTTATTCGGAAGACAATTCACTGTTTAGAAGGGTTATACAAGCCGGTCCTTCGATGAAGATTACTTTAAACAACCAAACGGAACCCATTGTTGCCGGTGTTGGACTGGGCTTGAGGTTTATGGTGTTGGGTTATTTTGTACGCTTGGATTATGCATGGGGCATCGAAAACTATAAAGTAAACAAAGGTCTTTTTTATATTTCCTTAAATTTAGATTTTTAATATGAACGATTTTTTTCGTGTACTTTCTTATGTCAAACCCTATACTCCGAATGTAGTACTTGCCTTTCTTTTCAATATTTTGTATTCCGTATTTTCGGTATTTACATTGGGCATGATAGTACCCTTTATCTCTATCCTTTTTGGTGTAGTCGATGCCGTTGAGTTGAAACCGGCTTTTTCCTTGTCGGTAGATGGGATTATGGGAATAATGTCCTATTATATTACCCTCATACGCTCATCATACGGTGTTTTTTATGCCCTGTTGTTTGTATCGGCTTTGTTTTTAGGCTGTTCTTTTATCTCAAATCTGTGCCGCTTTTTAGGCCTGTATTTTATGAATCCCACACAAATCAATACCGTGAGGGATATTCAGAATGCATTGTATCGTAAAAGTTTGATTTTGCCCTTATCCTATTATTCCGAACATAAAAGCGGTGATGTGATAACACGCCTACACGCCGATGTACAGGAATTGGATATCCTTATCAGAAATTCCATGCTATTGCTGCTAAGGGAGCCCTGGTTAGTAATAGTGTTTCTTATTACCTTGTTAATGATCAGTCCGTTTTTGACGTTGGTTTCTTTGAGTATTTTTCCTTTGTTGACATTTATTTTAACAAAAATATCCGTTAGCATACGTCGAAAGTCCAAACAAGGACAAGCACAACTGAGTATTTTGGGGTCTATGTTTGAGGAAAGTATATCCGGACTGCGTATCATCAAAGGCTTTAATGCGATAGATTATTTCATACAAAAGTTTAAAGTTGTTAATCAATCCTATACCCGTTTGATTAATAAAGTAAATCGAAAAGTGGAGTTGGCTAGTCCCTTGTCCGAGGTGTTGTGTACCCTAAGTCTGTGTTTTGTCATAGGGATAGGAGGCTACTTGTTGTTTACACAAAAGGGTCACCTGCGAGCCGATACCTTGATTTTGTTTGTCTTGGTGTTTGCGCGATTGATACCCCCCTTGCAAGCCGGTGTTCGTTCCTTCAATTTAATGCAAAAAGCCTTGGTTTCTGCACGCCGTGTGTTTGAACTCATGGATGCCGACGAAGTGGTAGAAGAAAAAATGAATGCATTGCCCATTAAGCATTTTGAGCATAACATAACATTCAAAGACGTAAGCTTTGCCTACGAATCATCCAAGGGCGTATTACATCATATTAATCTAACGATAGAAAAAGGACAAAGTCTTGCATTGGTAGGCATGTCGGGTGCCGGTAAAACTACCCTTCTGAATCTTTTACCTCGCTTTTACGATGTAAGCCAAGGTGAAATTTTATTGGATGGTGTCAACATCAAAGACTATGTGATATCCGATCTGCGAGCTTTGATGGGTTTGGTAAGTCAGGATATCCTCTTGTTTAACGATACCGTGTATAACAACATCTGTTTTGGACTGGAAAATGTGAGCGAAAAGCAAGTTTATGAGGCGGCAAAAATTGCCAATGCCGATGAATTTATTTCGGCCATGCCACAAGCCTATCAAACGAATATTGGAGATAGGGGTGTGAAGCTTTCCGGAGGACAACGCCAACGCTTGAGCATAGCTCGAGCGGTATTACGTAATCCCGAAATCTTATTGTTCGATGAAGCTACTTCGGCATTGGATAGTCAATCGGAAGTTATGGTACAAGAAGCTATTGAAAATGTGATGCGAAATCGAACATCTGTCATGATAGCTCATCGATTAACCAGTGTGCAAAACGCCGATCGTATCCTCGTATTTCAAGAGGGTAATGTCGTAGAAGAGGGATCGCATCATCAACTTATACAACAAAACGGCATGTATGCCAAATGGGTGGAAATGCAACAAGTAAACGGATAATATGAAACAATACATCACTATATTACTCGTCGTGATGGCTGTCAATGCCATGGCTCAGCAACAGGACAGTGCGGTGTTTACCCGTTTTTATTATCCCGATAGCAGCATATCGGCTGAAGGGTGGATGCGACAAGGCAAGCCCGATGGCTATTGGAAATCCTATTATCCCGATGGCAGTTTGCGCTCCGAAGGAAACCGAAAAGATTTTTTGCTGGATAGTGTCTGGGTTTTTTATGATAATCAATCGCAGATAAATAGGTGGATTACCTATTTAGAAGGACGTAAACACGGTCTGCGTAAAATCTATACGGATGAAGGGAGTATAGAAGTGTATTTTGAAAATGATACTATACAAGGAAGTGAAAATCATTACGACAAACAAAAGCGTTTATTATATAGCATACCCTATGAAAAGGGAGTTGCCCATGGACTGGCCAAAGAATTCGATACCCTCGGAAAAGTAATTTCCGTGATTGAATACCGTAAAGGCTATATCGTAAGAAAAGAATATGTGAACAGGGTAGATGGAAACAAGCACAAGCAAGGGAGTTGGAAATTCTTTTGGGAAAACGGTAATCTGCAATCGGAAGGGTATTATCTCAACGATAAAAAACACGGTTTTTTTAAATATTATAACGAAGAGGGCGTGTTTCAACGCATCGAAAAATGGGAAAATGATGTCTTGAAAGAAGATGCTGCTGAGACTAAAATTTTGGAAAGACAATTGGCTTATCATCCGAACGGCCAAATAAAAACAGAAGCTTATTTCTTTAGGGGTAAGCCCGAAGGCATACGCAAAGAATACGATAGCACGGGTAATGTCATACAATCCTATGTCTTCAAAAACGGCTTTTTAACAGGGGAGGGAATCGTAGATGACAATGGCTATAAACAAGGATACTGGAAAGAGTACTATGAGGAAGATGGGGCCTTGCGTGCCGAAGGGGAGTATTTGAACACCAGACCTGTCAAAGTTTGGAAGTATTATTTCCCCGATGGTAGCATCGAAATACAAGGACGGTACAACAAAAACGGTCAAAAAGATGGAGAATGGCACTGGTTTTACCCCGATGGGAAAGTCTTGATGATAGAAAACTATGATAACGGAAGCTATGATGGTCCGCAATTCTCTTTGGACGAAAAGGGCGATACCCTTATGTTTGGAGAATATGAAGAGGGGTTGGAAGTGGGAAGGTTTATTTATTGGAACGACAGTGTGTTGGAAGAACGCTTCTACCTAAGCGGACAAAAACACGGTCAATGGAAAACGTATTATCCCAACGGCCAATTGAAAACATTGATTCCCTTTGAATATGATTTTCAAGAAGGAAAAACCATATATTACCACGAAAATGGTAGGGTAAAAGCGGAATATCCTTACAGAGACGGTTTGCTGCACGGCATTTCCTATATATATAATGAAGAAGGGGTGCTTTTATTTTCAACTACCTATAACAAAGGAGTAGAAACCGAATACGGAGGCGTAAAGGTAAAACCGCAACTGGATCCCGATGAAGAAAAATAAATCATAAAAAATTATAATTTTTTGTAAAACATAAAAAGAAAATGTATACTTTTGCAATCCGAATTTAAACGCATACAATCGTTCTTTGAATAAGCCTTGGTGGTGGAATTGGTAGACACGCGGGACTTAAAATCCCGTGGCATTTAATGCCTTGCGGGTTCAAGTCCCGCCCGAGGTACAACGCTTTGCGGAAATAGCTCAGTTGGTAGAGCA
>DHTG01000089.1:10859-12704 GCA_002411545.1 Bacteroidales bacterium UBA5266
GCGGAAATAGCTCAGTTGGTAGAGCATAACCTTGCCAAGGTTAGGGTCGCGAGTTCGAGTCTCGTTTTCCGCTCAAATTTTTCCCCAAATCAAAACAAACATTTACTAAACAACCAAATCCTTTGTAGTTTATTCATTTTGTTTCCTTATATTGTTTTTGTTATTAAAGTGAGTTTTGTGACGAAATAGGGGAGATGAAAGGGGGAGTGGGGCTTGGTTAGAAATAATATTCTTTTTTATTTAAAAATAAGCATTGCAAATTCACTATTTGCAAAATTTATTATCGATTCGTGGTTGTTTTTTCATATCCTTGGTAAGGTTTAGTCCTATGAAAGGTATTTGATTTCGAGTATGCTTCATTATCGGGGCATAAGCAAAGTTGAAGCGGTTTTTCGTTCTTAAAATTACAAGTATTACATTTGTTGGGTATACAGCGGTAGGGCATTTTATCTTTTCATTGTAGTGAATAGTTCTTTAAGCACTTTTTTTTTCTTTGAGTATTTATAATAATTCTCCACTTTCAAAATAGAACCGAGTAATAAGTCAATGCGTTTTTCTTTATCCTTCTTTTTTTGGCTTAAACATTCTAAATGAGATAATAATGTATTGTAATACCTATTTATATAATAGGACTTATAACTTTCTTTGCCTTTGTCTTTTATAATTACCATTTCAAAATCAGGGAATCCAAAGTCAAGATATTGATAATATGGTTGCCCATTAAATTTAGGATATTTCTTTATGTATTGCAATGCTTTTTTATAATTTGGCGGTTTAACAATATTCATATATCCCCAAATCAAGGTGCCGCATAAATTCATTGCATTTAAAAAGAAAATTCCTTTTTCAGTATTATCCTGTAATTCATATTTATTCATTTGAAAATCTACTCCTGAGAGGTTAAATGGTTGATTTTTATTTCCCACTCCAATAAATAGCATCTCATAGTAATTATCAATTAGCTCATAACGAGGAATAGCGCTGTCTGTTAATTCAGTAATAACTTTATTATTATCTTTTGGTTGTTCCTCAGTAATGTTCCAATTAATTCTTCTTATTATATAGATGTATTTTAATGTAGTTTCATCGGGTAGTTTAAGAAATTCTGTTGTTGTCAATTTATTACCTGTGGTAATTGTTTCCTTAATAAACTTAGTAGCATTCATCAATTCCGATGATTTAATTTCTGCTAATTGTTCAAATGTGGATGTTGTCGGAGAATTTCGAAACATAAAATTTCTATAAATCTTTGCAAGTTCTATTAAATTATTGTTCAAATCACTTGCATTCATAACGGATAGATTACCTATTGTCAAGATTGCTATTAAAAATATCTTTCTCATATTATTATCAATTTGTTATTTGACGATTTTTCTATCATAAACGCTTTACAACGATTGTATGTGTAAGATGATTGTATATTATTAAAAAACATACAATTTGAATTTGAAATAAAACTATTTAGAATCGTATTTTACCCTATAATGTTAAAATTTTTGCAAAAGTAAATAATATTATAATATAAAGTCAAACAAGGGAAATTTCGGTTAAATCTTTTTTTGAGGCGCTGTTGTTTTTTTTGTGCTAATTTACAGTAAAAGAGTTGTCAACATTAGGAAAGGAAGGAAAAATATGGCTTATATATTTATTTAGCGGATTTTTATCCATTTTATATATATACTTATTCATTTATTAATCGATACTTTCCCATTTGGTAGTTTCTAAGCATGTATGATTTTGATAAAATCAATATTACATTAAAATTTCTTATCCCGGTTTAATCCGATATGCCATCAAATCATCCTTTTTGAAAAATGCTGTTTTGGATTCGGGATTTGTTTTTAA
>DHTG01000089.1:12851-24377 GCA_002411545.1 Bacteroidales bacterium UBA5266
TTGTTTTTAAAACTTTCCACATCATCATTCGCCACTTTCAAAAGCATTAGATTAAACTTTTCTGATAGGAAAAAGGCGTTAAGAGTTTTATCTTTCAACATCAAATGAATATCATAAGTATGCCTGATTTTATTGCTCAAATCCGTTATTGGTTCATCGGTTTGAGAAAAACGAACCAAACTCATGATTTTTTCACACAATGTCCGCTCCGGATTTAAAACCAAAACTTCAAAAGGATTCATTCCGTTTTGTGTGCGGTTTTGCGTATCATTCCCAATTTATTTGTAATGCCTTCAATTTCTATTTCAGGTAGCACGTTGGACACGCAGTTTGAAATCTTTTTGATTTTTGTTTTTAATTGATTGCCTGTTTCATTTTCCTTTCTCAAAACAACTAAATCAATGTCTTCTGAGAAGCGTTCAATCAAATGAAAGCATTTTGATAAGGCTGTTCCTCCTTTAAACACAGTTGTTTTGCCAATTTCATTTTTGAAAATAGCATATAGCGCAAATGTTACCCAATAATCTTTTTCAACATAAATTTCAGGTATGTCTTTTTGTTGTGAAGTAGCAATTACCGCATTTTGAAACAATTGTTTATTTTCGTGTAATCTCATTTTATATTCCAGTTTTGTACGGTTGATAATAATGTGTCTCTGATTCCATAGTTATACGCTGAAAGCGGATTTAAACTCTTTTTTATAATTGTCAAGTCGGTTGAAATATTTACATTCTCCAACAAAGCTCCTAAAAATGCTCTTACTCTCGGAGGATAAAATAAACTACACTTTATCAATAGTTTTATTTCTGTAGGATTCAATTCTTCCATTTTTTTTGAAAGGACTTTAATCGCTGAATTTTTGTCTAAATTGGGAATTTGTTTAAAATCTTTCAATGCGTCCAATAATCCTAACAGATAAAAATTCTTATCCGTTACATCAACATAACTTTTTGCGGGCATAGCTTTTATATTGCTTCTTAAAACTGTAATCCGCTTTTCTCGGCTCGCAATCTTTATGGTTTTGGGAATTTGTGTAGTTAATCCCATTTGATTGTATAATGAAATTCCTGTAATATAAGCAATTCGTTTGCCTTTTTCAAACAAATAGGGTTTTAAAATTTCTTCTTCGTTGGGTTTTAGTTCACCAAAAACAGTTTTTTTAGGTTTATAATATGCCTGTTGAAATTCGTTTAATGACTCCTTTTTCTATCAATCGTTCAATAACCTTAACTGCCGCAGTATATTCCTGAGATTCAATAGCCAATTGTTCGTACTTAAACGTAGCGCCTTCGGCTAATTTCCCTATTTGTTTTTGTATTTTTTTAGAAACTGACATCATGCTGCAAAAGTAGTAAAAAATTTCTTTTGTCAAGTAAACGAAACAAAATACTTGACTTTTTGAAAGTAAAAATTATAATTCAAATCAATTTGCCATTTTAAATAATATTATTTTTTGTTTGTCTATGTTACTTAATGTTCGGTGTCTCATAAGTTGTCAGTAACGATTGTGTATATGTAATATAAGTAGTAAAAAACGTTAGAATTTTTGGGGTTGCATTACTATCACGGTATAAGAAAAGTTAAAGCGGGCTAAATCTTTTTTGTTTACTATTGCTCGGCTTATTGTTAGCTATTGTTATTTAATCGGCTCATGCTTTAAGTATCGAATCCATTGTTTTTCCAGGGTGTCTTTTGACAAACCATATATGGTTTCAATATTTTCAGGCTCTTTTATCAGCAGGACCAATTTGTCGAAACCGTAGGTTGCAATGAGGAATTCAACGATTGTTGTAGAGATTCCATACCCATTCATTTGACCGAATGTTGTTTCTGTTGTATTTTCAAGTTGCGCCCAAGTGGGCAGTTCCTTTTCTGATAAAAGGGATACTATCGATTTTCGAATTTGATCGTTGATTTGACCTGCTTCGTAACAGGCATAACCTTCGCTAAGCCATTTGGGAAATCCGCTCATCCCTTTATCAGCCCTTACATGGTAAACAGCCACATGGGTAAATTCATGAACAATTACTTGCATTAGTGATTCATACGTATGATATCTTCCCGGATTCAAGGGTGAAACTATCATTAATTCATCCACATATCCGGTTCCAACAACCCAATCAGGTGCATCGGGAAAGTTTATGGCAGCGTGAAAGGATTTAAGATTGGGAAAGACTTTTACCTTGATTTTTTTGTTGATTTGTATTCCCAAATGATGGGTGATTCCGGCATAATATTTTTCTAATCTTGTTGCCAACGAATCTAAAACTTTGATATCCGCATCGGTTGAATAGAAGTCGAAATGAAGGCTCTCTTTGGCTAACTTCAAGGAGTCGTTATTTTGACTCGCTAATTCCGGAATGGTAAAACACACAAAAAAAACGATTGAAAGTACTTTCAAAACTTCAAGACTTATTTTTGTTTTCATGACTATAGGTTGTGTTAATACTAAATAGTATAGAAATACAATGGAATCGATAAATGTGGAAGGATGCTATCGTACTTCTATACGATAATGTTAAATTTTTTCGCAAAAGTAACTATTTTTCTTATATAATAAATGAATTTAAAGCTTACTGAAATTTTATATTAACTAAAAACCTAATCCACAGAATTTAGGATAGATTTTTTTACGAAAAACTGCTCTTACATATAGCTTGAGCCGACAATCGTACTATCTCTAATGGCAATTTCCAACGGTTTATAGGGTAATGTGATTGTAGCTGATTATTACAGTGTAAACAGCTCTCTTCGATTCCGAAATTTGTAATTGTTTATAATACATATTGTTATTGATGTAGAGACGTTGCATGCAACGTCTCTACGAATGATTTCCCTCAATATGAACGCTTTTTTTAGTTTTCCTTCCACACACAAAAGGGTATCCTCAAGCTGAATGTTATGTTTCGGCCGGGATTGAAATAGTTTACTTCTTTCAAGGTGGATAGATGGTCGATGTATTTGGTATCGAGCAGGTTATTTATGCTTAGCTTAAACGAGAGTTTTTGGTTTTTAATCTTTATTTCGGCTCCTGTTCCGATGTCGAAGAGGGTATAGGCTTTGGTGGGGCTTTCGTCGGCTGCGATATTGTTTTGAGCCAATGCCGTTTGATTCGACAAGGAGACATAGGCATTATGCATAAATCCTAATTTTTCTTTTTCGGCTCTTATTTCCGTTTTCCATTTGTGTGCAGGTATAAAAGGCAGGTAATCACCTTTCTTTTGTTTGCCGATAACGGCCGAAAAGGTGGTTTGCAAGTGTAACCATTTAGCGGGTTTGGGATGATAATGCAATCCTGCTTCTCCGCCAAACAAATACGCATCGGCTTGACGGTATTGGAATATATGCAATCCCTGAGCCGTTGTATCGCCGGTTGGTGTTATGAAAATATAATGATTGATGTGATTGTAAAATCCTGCTATATCGAAGGATAGATGTGTTGAATGATAATGCATGCTAAAATCGCTTTCCCAAGAGTTTTCGGGTGATAGGTTTTTATTCCCTATTTCATATCTGTTTCCATGTATACCTATGGATGTTAGCTCAGAAATATTTGGCACACGATAGCCTTTTGCCACATTGGTTCGGAATAAAATTTTTTGATTAAGTTTAAAAGTTGCACCCAGTGATCCGTTAAGATTTGCAAATGTTTTATCGGTAGGGGCATGATAGGAGCTTGTCCCTTTAATACCCAAAGCATAGGTGTTTGTTTTATAAAAATCAAATCTTAGTCCGCCTTGTAATGTTATCTTTTGCAGAAAGGAGTATTGTGCCATGGCAAAGCAACCTATATTATTAATCTCGGCATCCGGAAGAAATTGAGAAGCCCTGTTGTTGAGGTTTTTATTTGTTTGCCACATCCCTTGAAATCCGATAATGTAGGTGGATTTTTTATTGGATGGCAAACGTAATTTGGATTCGTAGGTGATTGTTTTTAAATTCATCTCCACAAAGGGAACCTCAAGTGTTGTTTGTAATTTTCGCAAAGCCTTTTGATAGGCAGCATTTATTTCCCAGTTAAATTTCCCTAAGTATAGGCTGTTTTGCGATGAAAGTAATTGATGCTCCAAATCCTGATACCATATTTTGTTTTTTCGATTCCTTTCTGTAATCAATGGTTCAACAGCAGCTACCGACATTCCTAAGTTTTGTTTAAAGTAATCATAATACAACTTTAATGTCCCGATTTTTCCTGTATAACCGGTATTAATGTTGAAAGTCATTTCATTGAATCTCGAATTAGGTACATAATCACCTTTCCCTTGGCGATAATCGGCATGGGATTTATGTCCGAAACGGAAGCCGCCGAAAAAGTTTTTAGAGGCTCCTTTAACGCCTATGTTTTGTGAAACACCCAATGAATTTGAAAACAATTGAAGATTGTAATCACCTATGAGGTTGCCTATGGGAGCGGGTTTTTCTTTGATGAAATTTATCACTCCCCCTATGGCATCAGATCCGTAAACTACGGAAGCAGGTCCTTTGATGATTTCTATTCTTTCAATGCCATTGTTGTCAATACCTAATGGATGGTTGGCACTGTATTGGTAATTTTCTATTCTAACACCATTATTCAATACCAATATATCGTTCATGGAAAGACCGCGTATCACCGGCTTGGAAACACCGCTTCCTTTCGAAATCATATCAACCCCGGGTATTTCCGTTATTATTTCCATAAAGTTTGGACTGTTTTTTATTTGGGCATGATTGAGTTTCAAGAGGTCGATTTTAACGGCATTTTCATGTTGGGTGGAATTATATCCACCCGAAACCACTATGCCTTCGGCTTCGATTGCCGTTGCTTTTAATACAATATTTAATATTATTTTTTCTCCTTTTAATTCAATGGTTTCGATATGACCGGCGTAGCCGATATAGGAAAATTGGATTTTAATTTTACCATTTGGTAAATTCGTCAGTTCATAATTTCCCTTTTGATCGCTAACACATCCTTTATGCATGTCGGGGATGTAAATACTAACGCCGACAAGAGGTTGATGTGTTTCATCGGTAATGCTTCCCGATATGGAATTTTGAGCGTTTACTTTAATTAAAAGAAACGACACAAAGAAAATAAAAATGATTTTCTTCATTTTATATATAATTATAAATTTACAATTAATGGATTTTACGATAGGTTATGATGATAACCTACCTATTAATTAATTGTATAAAGAGGGGGGAGCCCTAAGGAGGAAGGAACAGTTTGTGTGTTTGTTGTAATAAACAAAGGAATACAGAATTTCATATTTATTGTGGTAAATATTTTTTTGTTTTTTCAGCTTTGGTTTATCCAACGTAAACAAGGAAAATTCAAAAGAGGAAATGGGGCAGTGTGAATGTTTGTGGTGTATGTGGCATTCTTTTTCGGCAGTGCAATGAAAAGGATCGTGCTGATGAAACAAGGCATCGAAAATCGTGATGAATGTCGGTAGAATTATTATACTTACGAGACAAACAGCCAATATTTTTTTCGATAATTGTTTCATATGTAGTAATGGTCGATTAACCCAAATCTTTTTTTAAGATGCTATATACTTCCAAATCGGTGAATAGGTTGTCGGAGAGGAGTTCGCCTTCACGTTCAATGCCTTCGAAAGCAAAGCCCAATCGTTGCGGAATCTGTTTGCTTTCATGGTTTCCTACCGCACATTTAATTTGTATACGGTTGAGATTTAATTGTTGAAAAGCATAATCTATCAACGTTTTTACCGAAAGAGTAATGATACCTTTTTTTTGAAAACTTTCCGACAGCCAATATCCGATTTCCGATTTTTTATTTGTTTGGTCGATGGATTTGAGGCCTATCAAGCCCGCAAAGTTTTGTTTGTAATAAATGCAAAATACCCTTTCTCTGATGTCCGGTGGGGTAGCGTAAATGGCATTGATGAAATTTTCCGTATCGTGAACATGTCGGGTGTGATCGATAAAAGGAAGCCATCGACGTAAATAATTACGTTGTGTATCTATGGTTTGAAATATCACTCTGGCATCAGATAGTGCAAGCGGTTTTAACCTTATTTCTTCATTGACAATGAGAGTAAGCATAGATAGTAGGATTTGAGCAATACTAAAAAATCATCTTCAAGATGCTAAAGAAGGTATATGTGTTGCATGACAGTTCGTAAAAATAATCATGAATTTTTATTCCTTACAAAAAGTATTCTCGAATTCATTCAAGAGGTTTATGAAATTCTGCGGTAATTTAGAAGCGGCGAAATCGATAATGTTGGCAGGGATTTTTTTATAGTAAGCGGCGGCAATACCGCCTGCCATACAAGCGAGCGTATCACTATCTCCTCCTATGGATATGGCTAATCGCAGGGCGTTTTCATAATCCGTACTTTCCAGAAAAGCAACGATAGCCTGGGGAACTGAGCCTTGACAGGAGACATCGAATTTATAGGTCGAACGAATCTGTTCGATGGTGAAATTCAAATCATAATAAAAGTTAGTTTCGATATAATACTTAATTTCTTGTTTTGTTTTTCCTATATTAGCGAGAAATACAGCGGCTGCTATGGCTTGAGCTCCTTTAATGCCTTCGGGATGACTGTGTGTGATTTCTGCCGATAGCTTAGCGGTTTTCAATACTTTCTGCATATTGTCATAAGCAAATCCAATCGGACTTACCCTCATGGCGGCTCCATTTCCAAAACTGTGGTAGGGCCTTCGACTGGTATCGCGCAACCAGGTTTTAAAGTGAGGTCCGTAACTTAAGCCGTAAAATTCCCTGCCATACTTCCACAAGGTCTCGGAAAAATCGAAATCATGTAGTAAACAGTCGGCAACCGCCATCGTTAAAACCGTATCGTCCGTGAAGGTAGAAACGGGAGTAAATAATTTAAAATTGGTTGTTTTTACATTATTCCATTCATAGGTCGAACCGATGATGTCGCCGGCAATAGCACCTATAATGGTATTAGATTTGACTTTCATTTTATTCATTCAATGTTTAGTGTATCTAGGTTTAATAAATTGGATGCAAAGGTACAAAAATTTATATTCATTTGCAAGTCGTTTTTTTTATGAAATTTATATAGAAGAAAGTAAATAAAGGTTGTTTTTTTATGTTCTTGTTACATAGTTTGTTGAAATAATTGCCTCCTGAAAATATATTTCATTTTTTTTACACGATATTTTGTTAAAATACGTTTATCCTTAAAAATAATTTACGTATGAAACCCTTTTTATTTACAGAACACAGCAAACTTTCCGATTTATTATCAGAAAATCATAAGCTTGTGTTAATGATTCCTCGCTTTGGCATTGAATTTGGCTTTGGCGAAAAAACGGTTGAAGAAGTCTGCGAAATCTATCATATATCCCCATCTTTTTTTATTTTGGTATGTAATGTATATACCTATGATGATTTTTTGCCCGATAAAAAGGCTCTATTGGCTACCGATATGCATTCTTTGATTCCTTTTTTATTGGCCTCGCATGATTATTATTTGAAAGAACGTCTCACTGATATAGCCTCTATCTTGGTAAAAATTGCCGATAATTGTGAAGCAAAATTCGGCGATACCTTGAAACGTTTTTTTAGCGATTACAAACAAAAGGTGGTCGATCATTTCGACTATGAAGAAAAAACTGTTTTTCCGTATATCAAAGATTTGCAGGATGGAAAAAAAACGAATGCCTATACCATTCATCAGTTTCAAAGCATACATTCCAATATTGAAGACGAATTAAATGATTTGACCAATATATTGATTAAATATTTGCCTTGCAACTTGATGACCAAAGAACGGGTCAGCGTGTTAAGCAAACTCTTCGACCTTTCCGATGATTTGAACAAGCATTCGTTAATAGAAGAAAAGATATTAATACCCTATGTTGAATTTTTAGAAAGAAATAACGTATGAGTAAGAGATATAGAATTATCATCTTAGAATCATCTTCTTTGTTAGTGGCCGGCATACGCCATATGTTATACGATAATTTCAGCTATGACGTGCTCGATTCCTTTGATTGTATGGAAAAATTACTGGAAAAATTAGGGGCATTGAAACCCGATATCATCTTGCTGAATCCGATATTGTTGGGCTATGCCAAACGTTTTATGCTTAAAAGTCTTTTTCAAAATTATCCGGATATGCTTTGCCTTGCTTTGGTAAGTTCTTATATTCAACCCGGCATATTAAAGCAGTTTCATGCGGTGATAGGCATGGATGATGACAAAGCAACGATAGAATCGAAATTGCGCGAAGCCTTGCGTTCAGGGAAAGCGCCTGCCAATCACGAAAGCTATGAACTCTCCGATAGGGAAAGAGATGTGTTGATAGCGGTAGCTAAAGGTAAAATGAACAAAGAAATTGCCGATGAGCTAAACATATCCATACATACGGTGATATCGCATCGTAAGAATATCAGCCGAAAAACCGGCATTAAATCTGTTTCCGGTCTGACGGTTTATGCTTTATTGAACAATATGATAGATGAAAATGATGTACACTAATCAGGCTGATTGAAAATCCGTTGTATTTTTCCCAATAGAATCCGTGCGTGTTTCATACTCGATTCGAGGGTTTGACCGGCAATGTGGGGACTTAATAATACCTTATCGCTTCCGGCTATATAACGCATGGCTTCATCCCATGCTTTCTTGGGACGGTTGCGTAAGCGAATGTCTTCGTATTCCAATACATCCAAGGCCGCCATACGTATCTTGCCGCTTTGTAAACATTGAATTAAATCGGCGGTATGCAGTACTTTGCCCCGTGAGCTGTTGATTAAAAAGATGTCTTTCTCAAAAGCTTCTATCCATTCTTTGTGGATATAATATAGATTTTCAGGCATATAATTAATGTGTATACTCACTATGTCGGCTTCTTTTTGTAGGTATGACAAGCTGCATTCTTCGACGTAAGCATCGCCGAAACCGTTTTTGTATTTATCGTAGGCAATCACTCTGCATCCGAAACCGGATAATTTCTTGGCCAGGGCTTCACCCATATGTCCGTATCCCACAATGCCAAAGGTCTTGCTGTGTAATTCCATGCCTCGGTTCGACTCCCTATCCCATATGCCTTGCCTGACTTCCCGGTCGGCGATGGGTAGTTTGCGCAACATGAGTAAAGTCGATGCGATGACATATTCTCCCACTGCATCGGCATTGCCTTCGGGAGAGTGCAAACATTCGATATGCTTGGAAGCAGCATAAGCCGTATCGATGTTTTCCATGCCGGCTCCTATACGAGCTATAAAACGGAGTTGAGTGGATTGGTCGAGGATGGCCCGGTCAAGGGCGAATTTACTGCGAATTACATATCCTACATAATCCGGTGCCGTTTGTAGCAATGTTTCATAACTGACATCTGCATGAATGCAGCTAAATCCCATATCACGAAGTCCCTTTTCCAGTTCGGGATGGGCTGCATCGATAAATAATATTTTTTTTGCCATCATAGGAATAGTTCAAAATCCAAGCACGATGCTTAGGATTGCAATACTTTCTTTAAGGTTTTATATTCTTTTTTATAGATGATATATACGTAAAATAATAGAATAGCAGTATTTACAATGGTTTGGACTAAGGTTTGGTGTTTGCCGAAATAATCAAAAGGAATCAGGTAATAGCTCAGGACGAACAAAGCCACGGACGTACATACATAGAATCCTATCTTTTTAAGATCATAGGCAATGGGATAATGCTTTTGTCCTAACAGGTAGGAGGCTATCATCATACAAGCATAGGTAATCACGTGAGCCAAGGCGGCACCGGTATAGCCTATGCGGGGAATGAGTAAAAAGTTGACCCCTAAGGTTACGGCCGCTCCTCCTAAGGAGATGTATGCCCCGTATTTGGTTTGACCCGTTAACTTATACCATATGCTTAAATTATATACTATGCCCAACATCATATAGGCCAATAATAAAGGGGGTACTATATGTAAACCTTCATGATAAGGTTTGCTGACAAAATATTTGATGAAATCCAAGTATAGGGTAGTAGCTAAAAATATAAATGAACATACGATTACAAAATACTTCATTATCATGGCATAGGCTTCTTTGGCGTCTTTTTGCTTGTATTGTGCAAAAAAGAAAGGTTCGGCCGAATAACGAAAGGCTTGGATAAAAAGCGACATAATGACAGCTATCTTAAAACAGGCACTGTAAACGCCTACGTTATACATGGCTGCTTCCAAACTGTCGGCCGAGAGATTCTTGATTAAGATACGGTCGATGGTTTCGTTGACAATGCCGGCTAATCCCAATATCAAGAGGGGCATAGCATATTTCAACATGCGTTTGATAAGCAAAATGTCAATGGTAAATCTAAGCCCTTTGCAGGTGCTGAGCAGCATCAACATTTGCAAACAGGAGGCGATGAGATTGGAAATGAAGATATATCCAACGCCGATTTCGGGATGATAGATCGCGGAGAAAAATCCAAGGCCTATGCCGTTGCGTATCATCATCGGACAAAACCATAGGAAAAATATATTGAAAAAGACGGTTGCTATAATGTTGAATATCTTAATAGAAGCAAAACGTAGGGGACGATTCTCGGCACGCAGGCGGGCAAAAGGTATGGTGCTGACGGCATCTAAACTCAAGATGATGACAAACCAGCGGATGTATTCGGGATGACGGCTGTATTGCAAGACATCGGCTATGGACTGCGAAAATACTAATCCGATGATGATGAATAGGGTAGAGGTAATGGTCAAGGTCCAGAATGTGGAACTGAACACCTTGTGAGGATTGCTTTCCATGGACGAAAAACGGAAAAAAGCGGTCTCCATCCCGTAGGTTAACAACACCATAAACAAGGCTACCCAGGCATACATTTCGCCTACCACGCCGTAAGTCTGCGGATTCAGAAATATATAGGTATGGAAAGGAACTAATAAATAATTCAATAAACGCCCGATTATGGTTGTGCCGCCATAAATTATGGTTTCATTGGCTAATTTCTTGAGTTGAACCATCTTTCTCTTTGACTATTGTTAGTATGTAACTATAAAATGATGCCTGCAAAAATACTAAATATAAACGCATAACCGAAACTTTTCTTCATATTATTCAAAAGGTATGTATTCCTACGTTCTTGGATTGTCATCTTTTGATTTGATATTAAAATTTGAGTATTTTTGCGGAAAATATTGTCGATAAAATAACACAACATACTATTTATACGAAATATTTTTTACATTAAATAGGAGAATTCATCAGAACAACCGTTCTATGAACCCTATCAACAATAAAAATAAACTATGAACGAGAACCCAAAACACACCCCTCACATTCATCGTCGTCGTTCCATTCGATTGAAAGGGTATGATTATTCACAGGCAGGATTGTATTTTATAACCATTTGTTGTCAGAACAGGACGTGTATGTTTGGCAATATCGAAAACGGAAAAATGATATTGAATGATGCTGGAAAAATGGCGTTGAAATGTTGGAATGAAATCCCTGAACATTTCAAACATGCCCAATTGCATGAATACGTAATCATGCCCAACCATATCCACGGCATCATCGAATTATCCGATATCATTCCCGTAG
>DHTG01000089.1:24547-30119 GCA_002411545.1 Bacteroidales bacterium UBA5266
GGGGCGAAAAATTTTTCGCCCCTACAAATGCCCCAACAATCGCCCCAACCAATAATCCCATCATCCCCGTCCAAAACAATTGGTTCCATTGTTCGGGGTTTTAAAATCGGGGTTACCACATGGATGCGTCAAAATACGGATATATATAATGTTTGGCAACGTAATTATTACGAACATATCATTCGCAATGAAAAATCATATGTACGTATTGCGGAATATATTATTAATAATCCTGCCAAATGGACGTTAGATAAATGATTGTTATCACGAAATTTACATGTAGGGATGAAAAATATTTCGCCTATACATGTATTTATTAATTCACCTAAGAATAATAAAGACGTTATGGTTTCATACAACCCACATCATCATCGTCATCGTTTCATTAAATTGTCTAAGCAGATAAATGAATTGTCTAACTAGATAAAATAAGTTAATACCTAAATAAGGTTGACCTTTTTTATTTATTTTTATTGTTTTTTAAAGGCATCCAAACCTAAGCTCAGCGAGAAGATATGAGAGTATAAGGCAACAGACACATCGCCTAAATCGGTAAGGGCATAATCGATGGTGAGCATTTTCTTGATAGTCAGTCCGACTCCAACATTGATCTGACAGGTAGTGATTTTCTTTCCGTCGATGTTGATTTCCTTTTGCAGATTGCCCACACCGGCGCGCAGGTGAATGATGTCTTTATAGGCGAAGTCAATACCGAGGTGAGGGTCGAGGCTGATGACATTCGACGATATGAGCGCATTTCTTTTTCCATCGAAAGGGCAATCTATATCGAGGGTAGTCATAGCCGTAAATCCTTTTCCCAATTCAAAATCACGTCCGAAACCCAGGGATAAACGGGGTAGGGTAAGCTCCAATCCATTTTCAGGCAGCTCATTGCCGGTGGCTATAAATACGTCTTTCATATCATCACTCAGGTGATAGGACCAGGCATTGAAGGTAGAGGTGATGTCGCGGGCCATAAAGCCTATGCGCCACTTTTCGATGTGATATTGCAGTCCGGCATCTAAGCCGAAGCCCCATGCGCGGGCAAAACTGCCAATATAACGGTGTATGAGCTTGAAATTCATCCCTATGCTAAGACCTTCCAGCGGGAGTTTACGAGCGTATGACAGCAAGAAAGCCCAATCGGCAGCAGAGAAATAACTGATGCGGTCGTAGTTGATATTGCCTTGATTGTCGATGAGTTGAGTGGTGTTTGGGATGCCGTCCACGCCGAAACGAATGGCCGTAATACCGAGACTCTGTTTGTCGTCTAAGCGAAATGCTAAACCGGCATAATCGTAATTGGCTATGCCGGCAAAATAGGCGGCATGCATCAAAGCAAATTGATATTTTTGCTTCAGATGGACCAAGCCGGCCGGATTCCAATAGGCCGCACTTACATCGTCAACCATAGCTACTTGGGTGTTTGCCAGCGATAATCCTTTGGCGCTTACTCCCAAATGTAAGAATTCGTTGCTGTATTTGCTTTGCGACTTTAGCATCAAACTACTTGTGCCAAGTACTAAGAAAAGGATATATGCTAATTTATTAACTTTCAAATCGAAACTGTTTTCTTCTTAAACGTAGTTTGGAGAGCTTTATTTTATGGAAATATATTATTTTTTTAACCCGGAGATTCACACGGATGGAATGGATTGGGATTCTATTTGAGGAAATCATTTGTGTCCCTACATTAAACGGACTCTTGGATATTCAGGGTGGCAAACATCATCCTCAAAATTCAACCCGTAATTTAGCATTATAAATTCTCGGGGTGAGGTAGTTAGGTACGCGGTGGGTTTCGCCGCTGATATCTTTGACAAAGGTATAGGATATGGTATTGTAATAATTAAATACGTTAAATATTTCGAAGCTCAGGAAGGCCGCTTTGAATACGCGCAGGGGATTGTTGGGATTGGCGAAGGAGGCGTCGTTGATAAATTGCCACGACAAGCCCAGGTCGGCACGGAAATAGGCATTGCCACGAAAGGCGAATTGTCCTCTTGAATAGCCGGGTATGCTATATATCAAAGGGGTGGAATAGATTAGATTGATATGCGCTTTGAGCATGGGCAGTTTGGGCACTTTGTCTTGGAAAAACAAATTAACCGTAAAACGCTGGTCGGTGAGGCGGGGAATATATCCGGGGTAGATGGTCGTATCGGACGCCCTGGCGGCAGGATCGAAGGTGGGTTGGTGGTTGCTGTCGAGAAATACCGTAAAATAGTCTCCTTTAATATCTTCCATGCTCTTCATCAGGGAGAAGGCAAGCCAGGATTCGAGTCCGGGTACGATTTCGCCCGAGAGCTTGGCGTCGATACCGACGGCATAGCCCACGGCGTCGTTTTCGCCGGAATAGATAATGCGTACGTTGTCGACCGTATAGGTGATTAAATCATCTAAGTATTTATAGTAGACTTCGCCACTGAGTTTGAAAGGGAAGCGGGCAATTTTAAAGAGATAATCCGTACCGAGGATGAGATGATAGGATTTTTGCGATTGGATGTCGGTATTAATGCTTCCGTCAGGACGGCGCATTTCTTTGTAAAAAGGAGGTTGATAATACATGCCTATGGCGGTATAGAAGCTTATATCGGCTTTGATGTCGGGTTGATAGCTTAGACGCAGGCGGGGTGTTGCTATCAGCTCACGATTAAAGGTCCAATACGAAAAACGCAGGCCGCCGCTCAGGGTAAAGCGATGGACGGAGTCGCCAAAATGCCAGCTGTCCTGTACAAAGCCGGAGAGGCGAAAGCTTTGGATGTAATTATCAGAATACAAGTAATCGTTGATGAGCAAATCGCGGGCAGGGTTATCCAAGTCTACCGAATCGCCGGGAGTGGTGGGGATAAAAGGTAGGGTATAATAGGTCGAATCGTGCAGACGCCATTCGTTGAGTTGGTCGTCGATGAATTCGCCTTGGGCTTTGATGCCCCATGTCAAGGTATTTGATTTGAGCAGGTGGGTGGCTTGTACTTCGCCGTGAAACAGATTCGCCAGCAAGAAATTGCGTCCGTGGTGCAAATCCGAACCCACGGCCCGTGGCGAGATGTCCTGTCCCAGCTCTTCCGAGCCGAAATCGTTGTTGACTTCGCTGATAAAATACTGCCCTTCGATATCGAAAGTTTCTTTCTCCGTACTATTGAAAAAAGCCAGGTTGAAACGGAAGTTATTGGCTTCATCGGGGGTGAAGGTGGATTGCAGGGAGGCAAAGACGGTTTGATAGGCGTCGACTTCCTGCCCGTCGAAATATACACGCAAACGTTTGGTGCTGTTGATAGTGCCATAAGTCTGTTCGCTCGATACGGGGATCAGATGATAGGAATTGCGGGCGTAATTGCCGAAGAGCCTAAAGCTCCAGCGGGCATTGGCCTTGTAATTCAGCAAGAGTTGCAGGTCGGTGAAATTGGGGTTGTAATGTCCTTTGGTTTGCAATTTACGGATGAGGTAAGCATTCGAATGGTAGCGCAGACCGGCCAGGTAGGAGAATTTTTGGTTTTTCGACGCTCCTTCGAGGTGGGCGCCGCCTCCCAACAGGCTGGCATACACACTGCCACCAAAGGCGATAGGGGTTTTGTATTTCACATCCAATACCGACGACATCTTATCACCGTAGGAAGCATCGAAGCCGCCGGAAGAAAAGCGCACCGCCGATACCATATCGGGATTGATAAAACTCAAGCCTTCCTGTTGGCCGGAACGGATTAAAAAGGGACGATACACTTCTATGCCGTTCAGATAGATAAGGTTTTCGTCGTAATTGCCGCCCCTCACGTTGTATTGGGAGCTGAGTTCGTTGTGGGAGGTTACCCCTAATCCTGCCGATTTAATCAAGCCTTCTATGCTGCTGTTGATGGAAGGCAGGTGTGCTACCGGTTTAGGATTGATGTATTCCACGCCGGTATTGGGGGTATAGCGTTCGCTGACCGAGAATTCAGGCAGCTGTGTGTTCGAAGGAAGCATAACAACCGTAAGCTGCAGGCGTTTCCCGGGCGATACCTTTACCGGTATCTCTTGGGGAATATAGCCTAAGGAGGAGACTACCAACAGCAGCTCTTTGTCGGCCTCTATGCTGAGCTCAAAGCGTCCGGCTTCGTTGCTCAGGCTGCCTACAGCAGGATTGCCCTTGATATATATATGGACCGATTGCAAGGGAATATCGTTGGTATCTAATACCTTTCCATATACCTTGCCGCTGTTCTGTCCCTGTAAGGGAGAAACGGCAAGCAAGGCAAACAAAAAGAAAAGAGGGTGTAAAATCTTTGTTAAATGCATCAATCCAATATTGAAATCTTTAAATGGTTCCTTTATTACGTAAAAAAATGCCTTTTATTATATAGAAATAGGGTATTGTAAGATATAAATGATGAAAGGTCGTAAGTCGCTGGTCGCAAGCCGCAAAAAAATCGCCCACAGATTAGTCAGGGGGTGATTGGAATTCACCCCCTGACTGAGTCTGAAAATAGTTTTCCCGGAAACAAGAGGAGATTGCCATACAACATTAAAAGAATGGCATTGTTTCATACGGTTATCTTATTAAACAAACGATGTTTTTACCTTTCAAACGAAGGGCAGTTACAACCGCAGACGTGCTGCAAGAAACCTAAACACAGTTGTTTTTACCTTTCAAACGAAGGGCAGTTACAACATATATCTAAATGGAATGTATCAAATGTTGTTGTTTTTACCTTTCAAACGAAGGGCAGTTACAACTCCTACCCTTGAACATATAAACGCTCTAAGGTTGTTTTTACCTTTCAAACGAAGGGCAGTTACAACAACCTATCTTTTGAATCTGTCAAAGGGTTAGTTGTTTTTACCTTTCAAACGAAGGGCAGTTACAACCTAGTATTGATTAAAGTTCTCCAAATTATTATTTTGAAGGTATTTTTTTGTTTTTAATTTGATATTCATAGTATCTGTTTTCTGCATTTTCTCTTTTATTCCCTTTAGAATATGAATTAAAAAAATCATTATGTACAGTGTCTAAAAAAACATCACAAACAGCTTTTATGGGTTTTAATAATGTTTTATAATCGGTCGGACGGCTTGGCAATACTTCTTCATTGATAAATTTTACTTCTATTTCTTTCATTCTTTCAATATAGCCTTTATCGACCGGCAGTCCGAAATGAAATGATTTATCTCTTTCCCCCTTTTGGATGTAAGGTTTTGATTGATTCTTTATAATACCGGGAACATCGTTAATGGTAATTCTATTATCGGATTTTATTACACATTTGTATTTATGAATGAAATATTCTTCCAATGTCAGTACTACTTTGCAAAAAGCAACCGATTGATTCATCACATGTTCGTTTATTTTGTTTAAATCTTCATATCGGAGTGTTTTGTTTTCTTTAAAATATAATTTAACATCCTTTAAATCATTGTGGGATGTTTTCGATACATAATTAACAAGATTAGCAAGAAAACTTGTTTTTTTGTTTTTTGGATCTTTCTCTTGTTCTTCTTTGTGTAGCGTCAATGCCACATAGGCTTCCAGTTTATTGAATGGCAGTTGTAAATCATATAAAGGCTTGTTGTCGGCATCGTTTACGTGCAAGGAAAC
>DHTG01000089.1:30451-33304 GCA_002411545.1 Bacteroidales bacterium UBA5266
GTTTTTTAAATAATATGCTTGAAGCAAAAAGTCTTTGTTATGTAGGCTTTTAAATTGTATTCCGTTTTCTTTTTTGCCTTCTAAAATTCCTTCTTTAAATAAAAAATCGATAAAATGTGAAAGATTTATATACACAATATGTTTTTCCGGATCCATAATATGCTGGTAGCTTTCAATGGCATACGAATGTGTTTTTTTGGATTGTTTGTTCATCCAGTCTTTAAATTTATTTTTTGTTTTTTCGTAGAGACTGTCTAAAGTAAGCGAAGCATCGAATAATTGTTTGAATTCTTTGTTTTTAAAAAATCCTTTGGAATCAAACAGTTTGCCCAAACGTTCTTTATAAGTTTTAACTTCTTCAAAAGCATACATATACCTGCAATAATCTTTGTATTCGTCTTTTGTGATATGAAACCTTTTGTGATGACCATAGGTGTTGGCATTTTCGGTGAATATTGCTTTGAAATACATTAAATTCCATGCTTTCTTAATAAAGCGTAATTTGAAGTTCTTGCCCTTATTCTTCTTTTCGAAATCGAAAACCAAGCTTGATTTGGTTTTATTATCGGGATTATTGTTGATGCTGCTTTCTCTTTGTTTGGCTTCTTCAAGTAATTGTTTATAACGTTTCTCGGAATCCAAGGCATCCTCCCATATTTTGGCAAATGGATTATAATCATTGCTTTGTTCATTAGCCGGAAAATAATTCTTTACCAAACGACGAGGAAATAGTTTTTTTAATTCGGGTTTGTATTCGGGTTTGTCTTCTATGTTTAAAGAGGGGTGTGATTTTAATATTGCCAATTTTTCTTCCTTATGTTTTTCCAATGTACTTATATAAGCATTTAATAAACTTTCACCGTTGGGATAGTTGGCATTTCCGTATAATGCATGTTCAAGTAAATAAACCAATAAAGCTCTTTGAATGGATATTTGTTTGCCGTTTGATAATTCTATTTGAATAGCATTGTTTTCAATCACGAAAGGAGTATCCCAATCGGGATATTTTTCTAATATTTCATTAAAAGTCAGAAAATCAACCCTTCTTCCTTGATGGTATTTTTGTTTGTCTAAGGCTTTTTTGGGCATCTTACTTTCCGCATTTTTTTGTTCATCTGATGTCCTTTCCATATATAGTTTAAATTTAGCCTTTTCCCCAAAATAGTTGCTTTCGGCTACATACCGGCAAGCAAATGGCATAAAACGATCTTGATTTCTGCCGTAAGATGTTATCAAGGTGTTTTCTTCAATGTTTTTTTGCAGTTTTTCTAATGTTATATTGCGCTTGTTTTTCAAAGTGTTAATATCTTTTTCAATACTTCTTTTTTCTTTCTCGCTTTTTGCTACTTTAAGCTTGGCATATTCATTTTTTAATTCAGGGGATGTAAAGACCACATAATTAAAATCTTTTAATTCTTCGGATGTAAAGGGTGTTTCTATATATAATCTCTCTATATTTTTGCCAAAATGTTTTTTGCCCCAAATTTTATATTTTACATAAATTTTAAAGCGCTCATTCCGGCTGTAATCGGGAAAAAGTCTATTGATTTCTTTGTCAATTATGGTTTCCATAACCATATTTACAGGCATAGACTTCGTGTTTTTTTCTATTTCATGGTTCCATACAAGCGGATAATGATTCAGGTACTGTATGATATCGCGGAATTTAATTAAATGGGATTCTTCGCTGTTTATATCCTGACTGCTGAATTTTTTGGAAAAGAAAGTGAATATATTACGTTTGCTATTTTCTTTTTTATCCTCGTTTCGTTTAAAGCCTTTTATTTTTGAGATTAATTTTTCCGCTTCTCCTTTATATAAGAACATTGATAAGAGAAACAATTGTGCTAAATGAGAAAAATATTCGCCTTTTTCAACTTCAAACACTTTATGCTCATTAAATAATAACCAGTCGAACGTATTCGGATTGTTTATAAATAAAAGAGCGTGTATGGCTTCTTTCTTGCTAAGCTTTTTTAGGTTTTTGTTTTCAATATAAAACTTATTAGATAAAAATTTGACGAAATCAGCCTCCTTATTATTATCAAAGTAAGATTCCAAACTGATTCGATTTTCATCAACATAACTCATCATTGCAGCGACCTCAAAGCTTTCTAAAAGAAAAGGTAGTAATGATTTATATTGGTCTGTTTTAATTACCGAGAAATCGTGTATGCTGTGACTGTTAATGTCTCTAATCCTTGACAATAAATTATCTAATTCATTATCAAAAGTAAAGTTATGATAACTATATAATTTTTCAAATCGCTGAGGAACAAATTCGTCAATCTTTTCGTCATACGTAAGACCAAAGAGTGCTTTTTTGTCAATGTTTTTAAAGGCGTGCCCAACGGCAAAATAATGTAACCTTTCTTGTTTATTATGCCATTTTGTAATAAGTTTATAATTACGATTTGCTTTTTCGGCCAAGGGGGCTATGCTTCCTTTTGAGAAATGAATATTGTTAAATGCTTGTTTTACTTCATTTTTTACAATTGTATTCATGTTTTTTTATTTAATATTACTATCCGTTTTATTATATAAATTTGTTTTGTAAAAATAAAATAAATTTTAATACAAAATAGATGTCGCCCCTACGGGGCTTATACATGGTGTGGGGACGTTTTTGTTTCTACCAAGATGTCGCAGCTACGCTGCTCTAATGGAATATATTATCTTTTATATCTACCAAGATGTCGTCCCTACGGGACGTATGAACCTGTGGAGGGGGATTGTATTCTGTTAATTCTGTCAAAAAAAAAATCGCTTTAATCGGTTGCATCGGTGTTATCAGCGTGTCATAAAAAGCTGTCAGTTTTCGTGCCGAAAAATTAGTCAGGGGGTGATTGGAAT
>DHTG01000107.1 GCA_002411545.1 Bacteroidales bacterium UBA5266
CTTTTATCGAAAAAACGTATGGAGCTGAAATAGCCTATAATACCTATATCCTTTACGGAGGAAGCTGTAACAGCAAAAACGCCCTTGAGCTTTTCTCTTGCCAAGATGTCGATGGAGGATTAATCGGCGGTGCCTCTCTTAAAGTCGAAGATTTTATTGAAATCATCAATGCAGCCGAAACCAGCATCAAGAACGACTAAAGTGTTCAATAGTAAAAAAAAGGAATAGAGCTTATGCTATTCCTTTTTTTTATTTATTGATTTTTAATGACTTTTATTGTCTTGATAGTTTGTCGGTTATTTTTTAATTTAAAAAAATACATGCCTTCGGCATAGGATGAAAAGTCGATAGGGGTGGTTCTGTTTGTAATATGTTGCGTGTGTAATAATTTTCCATGTATATCATAGATTTCCAATATCGCGCTCTGTAAATTTATATCTTTAATTTCCAAATCGATACGATCAATACATGGATTAGGCGATAGCATAACACCTGCTGCAGAGGCTGAGCTTTCTTTAATACTTACATTGTCAACACAAGCCCAATTGCTTATGGTATCGTTTGTGCGGTTGTTGTCTCCCGCTGCGGCATCAATGTAAACTTTTATCATATAATCTGATACATGAGGCGCATTATAAGGGATGTTAAATGTAAATGGAATAATTTCTCCGACGGATAAGGCGGGAATATTATCTTGCAAATGAGCTATGATTTGACCAGCACTGTCAATATTGGCATAAATACCGAGATTGGTAAATTCGTTTTGACTTTGGTTAAATAGAGTAAGCTGTAGGGAGATGGAACTGCCGGCATGATGACAGCTGTCCGGTGTAGGAAAAACAATATTCGTTATGCCGATATCCATTTTCGTGCTAAAAGTAAGGGTGTCGCTCCAAAGTGATCCATCCGGACAGACAGCTCGGAGTGATACATGATAAGTAGTTTGGGGACTTAAATTACTTAAAATATACGGATTATTATACACTAATTTTGTTCCTGCGGGTGCATTCTCCTTTTGAATGGAAATCTCCCACGAAGAGTGGAATGAAGTATCAATCCATGAAATTTGTGCCGAATGAGTAGTGATATTACTTGCTTGAAGTCCGAATGCCATAATATGGCTGCAACAACCACTGCCATCGCCTGTGTATGTTGATGAACCTTTTTTATTTAATACCTTCCAATTCCGTGCAGTAGCTATATCGCTATGACAGGAAGACGAGCCTAAACACTCAATGGTGTCATTCGCAATATAAATATGTCCTTGAATCCACCCGTTCCAATCAGGTAATATTTTAAATAGTGAATCCAAAGCACACGCACTTAATGGATTTCCATAACATTCAATGGTATGTAAACTTGTATCGCCTCGAATATCCAAACCGGTTAATAAATTATTACTTATTAACAATTGTAACATTTTCGGAAGATTATCCACTTTCAAATGTTGCAATTGATTATTAGATATCCACAAAGCTTGAAGAGAAGGGTTGTCGATTAGCTCGAAAGAAGTGAATAAATTATCTTCTATGTTTAATGTCTTTAATTTTTGAAGTCCTTCTACTTGCAAATGTGTAAGTTGATTATTTTTACAATTAACTCGTTCAATGCTGTCATTTAATTTTACATATTTAAAATAATTGTCATATGCAGTAAGATATTTTAAAGAAACACAAAAACTTACATCTAAAGAATCCAACAAGGGATTGCCTATAATCACGAAAGTTTCTAAATTAGTACAACCGTCATACTTTAAACTTTGAAAAGTGAGATTGTTATTAAATAAATCTAAATACCTTAATGCCAAGCAATTGCTAATGTCAACAGAGAGCGTTTCGTTTACCGGCGGCAGTGAAAAAAGTTTTAGTTCTGATAAGGTAGTATGATTGCTTGCGTCAACAGAAATTATATTATAAAAATCTCGGTATGTTTTAGCTTCATTAACTAAATAACTTATTTCTCCGGCAATCGTTACACGCTTACTTATCATGGGAATACTAAAATTTTTAGTGTACTTTGTAAGTGTTTGCATTAGCGTATCTATGGCATTTCCCAGGCTATCTTCCCTGTAAAAATAAACAAGTGTACTGTCTGCATTTGTTTTCAAACCTACAAAGAGCGTATCACTGGTCGTAGTAAAAGTAAAAGTAACGCGAGGCAAAGAAGATTGAGCTTTTACTGCACTAAATGAGATAAATAGGATAATAATGCTTAATGTTAATTTTATTGTTCTCATATTAATTTTTTTTATCGATTTATAATAACTTTTAATGTCTTGATATGTTGCTGATTGTTTTGTATTTTAAATAAATACATCCCTTCGGCATAAGATGAGATATCAATAGAAGTTGTTTCATCTACAATGTCTTGCATAAATAACAATTTGCCTTGCAAATTATAGATTTCTATCTTTCCGTTGTTTAAAACTTTCCCATTAAGTCGTACCTCTATCCAATCATTCGCCGGATTGGGAGAAAGAAAAATGTTGTTTTCTTTTACAGATGCTTTTTCAATATTCAAAAGAGAATTAAAGGATTTTGCATTAAAAGGATCTATTGGATTATCACACTGATCAGTTATAAAGGACTCTATTTCTTCTCCTTCTACATCTATAGACGAACAATCATTTTCATAATAATCAGAAAGGTCGACATTTATATTGATATTACTTTGATTATAATCAGGATATTCAATTCTATGACAATCTTCTGTTAAATTTTCATAAACAAAGAAAAATCTTGCCACATTGTGAGTGATTCCTGTTCCCACATCATCCCATACTCCACCACAGTAGAATAAGTTATTAAAAACTTTTATTTTATGTAATTCATGTTGAACTCCTTGCACATAATTTTCAAAATACATAAGATTGTTAAAAGCTAAATCACAAGTAACAAGAAAAGAAGCATTGGCAAGTGGCCCAACCGCATTGCTTGATTCATATCCGACAAAACCGAATCGATCGGGAAAGCAAGCGATATCTTTTAAATGCAAAACGCCCTGATAATGAATCTCATTAACATTACTTAACACCCCCGAATTATCGGCAAGAAAAGAATAAATAATATCATTATCAGAATATGCCACATAAAATTGATATGGATTGTTTGGATCGGGTGTTGTAACACAATAAGAATCGGGTGTTGTAGATTGTTGAAACCAATATAGCCCGCTATTATTATTGAGATTATTAATATCTACACAAATAAAGCCACATTTTTGTTCTTCCCGATGAATTCCTGAAACAACAAATTGTTCGTCATATAACCATGTTACCTTATGAAATTCATATCCTGAAAAAGGCAATATCTGATGAGGATTAGTCATATTTGAATACTCTAATGAAGAAATTATACCGTTTCCATTATTATCTCTACCGCAAACAATAATCTTATTTAAATCTATAATAGCTTCTATTGAGTAAAAAACGGTTTCCGAATTATACTTATAAAATTCGGTAGTAGAGGGATCTAAATCATAATCTACCTTAAAAACAAAGGCTTTTCCATTAATTTCTCCACAAAGTAAAATAATTGTTCCAAAACTTGATTTGGGGTCTTCCTTTACTATAATATCATGTACAATAATTTGAGCATCGGGTTCAATAAAAAACACAGCAGACTGAATAGGATTGAAATACACATCCGTTTTTGTAATTACGATTTTATCGTAAGATAAATTAGGAGCATCTTTAGCACTAACGGCAGCTATAAATTCTTGAGATAATGAATTAATGGCAAAAGTTGAATTGGCATGCAAGTTATAATTTTGTGCATTGATTTTTACATATCCCGCATAACTACATAAGTTAAAGGATATTACTGTTAAAAATAGAAGTATTTTTTTCATTTTCTTAAGTTTTTAGTTAAAGAGTTTCTTTTCGCTGGCAAAATTAGACATAATTTTTTAATATATCAACAATTTTCAAAACAAATTTTATTGGATAAACACTATTTTACGAAAAAAGTTACAGGATTCAGATTGTAAGGAAGTAAAGCTAAGATAACCAATAGCATTGTATTACAGAGCAATTTTTCACAGCCCCCCTTGTGATACGCTTCCCAATTTATGCGGCAAGCTTGTCATAGGGAGTGCTTCCGTGGTTGTCAAATTTGTCAAAAGTCAGAAGTCGGAGGATAATGCAATGAAAGACTGATAGTTCCTTCATAAATTCTTAAGGCTATGTTCTATATTAAGTA
>DHTG01000092.1:0-508 GCA_002411545.1 Bacteroidales bacterium UBA5266
AACTGACAACTGACAACTGAGAACTGAGAACTAAATCGTCGCGAGACTTTTTCTTTATAAATTTTCAAAGAAATTTTTATCCGTCTGTGTGTAATTGGATAATTTCATGTAAATTTGCACATCGAATAAACTTTCAAAAATAAAAAATATTTACCTAAATATACAACGGATGTTAACAAATAAAACCCTTTTAATCACAGGTGGTACAGGCTCTTTTGGGAATGCCGTATTGAAACGTTTTTTGCCTACCGGCATCAAAGAAATCCGCATTTTCTCGCGGGATGAGAAAAAACAAGACGACATGCGTCACAGTTTGCAAAATCCCAAGGTGAAATTTTATATTGGTGATGTGCGTGACCGTCGTTCCGTGGATGGGGCCATGGCCGGAGTGGACTATGTGTTCCACGCTGCTGCCTTGAAACAGGTGCCTTCTTGTGAGTTTTTCCCCATGCAGGCGGTGCGTACCAATGTGATAGGAACGGAGAATGTCCTCGATGCAGCTATAGCC
>DHTG01000092.1:778-1054 GCA_002411545.1 Bacteroidales bacterium UBA5266
GCCATTGCCAAGGGACGGCAGTTGGGCGAAGGGGCCGACACGATCATCTCTTGTACCCGTTACGGCAATGTAATGGCCAGCCGCGGTTCCGTCATACCTTTGTGGATGGATCAGATACAAGCCGGTCTGGCATTGACTCTCACGGATCCCTGCATGACCCGCTTTATGATGACGTTGGAAGATGCCGTCGATTTGGTACTCTATGCCTTCGAGCACGGACACAACGGCGATTTGTTTATCCAAAAAGCTCCCGCCGCCAGCCTGCATACCCTCGCC
>DHTG01000092.1:1340-1679 GCA_002411545.1 Bacteroidales bacterium UBA5266
CGCTATGAAACCCTCGTTACCCGCGAGGAAATGGCACGCGCCGAGGACATGGGAAACTATTTCCGCATCCCCTGCGACACCCGCGACCTCAACTACGACAAATACTTCAGCCAAGGCCAGACCGAAGTATCACGCATTGAAGACTATCACTCCCACAACACCCACCAACTGGATGTGAAGGAAATGAAAGAGCTGCTGTTGAAACTGGAAACGGTGAGAGAGCAATTATAAATTACGAATTACGAATTATAAATTACGAATAGAGTCTTGCGACTTGAGACCTGCGACTTGCGACTTTTTTCGGAACGAAAAAAACACTGACAACTGACAACTGATAAC
>DHTG01000092.1:1863-36366 GCA_002411545.1 Bacteroidales bacterium UBA5266
AACTGATAACTGAAAACTATTTATACTATCCTAATTTTAGAAGAACCATAATTAACAAGAAAATATACCTACATGAAGCCATTAAAAGTACTTACCGTTGTCGGCACACGTCCGGAGATCATACGTTTAGCCTGTGTATTGCGTCAGTTAGACGACTGCGAGGCCATCGAACATGTCTTGGTACATACGGGTCAGAATTATGATTATGAGTTAAACGAAATTTTCTTTCGGGATTTGGGTTTACGTTCGCCCGATTACTACTTGGATGCTGCCGGCAGCAATGCCACGACCACGGCCGGAGCCATCCTCACGGCCATAGACCCTGTCTTGGAAAAAGAAAAACCCGAAGCCTTTTTGGTCTTAGGCGATACCAACTCCTGCCTCTGTGCCATCGCCGCCAAAAAACGACACATCCCCATCTTCCACATGGAAGCCGGAAACCGTTGCTTCGACCAACGCGTACCCGAAGAGTCGAACCGTAAAATCGTCGACCATATCAGCGATATCAATTTGACATATAGTGATATCGCTCGCGAATACCTCTTGCGCGAAGGACTGGCACCCGATCGCATCATCAAAACCGGCAGTCCGATGTTTGAAGTCTTACATCATTATATGGCTCAGATAGAAGCCTCGAACGTCTTGTCGGATTTGGGATTGGAAAAACAGCACTATTTCCTCATCTCCACCCACCGGGAAGAGAACATCAACAGCGAAAGTCTCTTTATGCAATGGACCACAGTCTTGAATCGTTTGGCCGAGGAATATGGCTTTCCGGTCATCGTCAGTTGTCATCCCCGTACCCGTAAACAGATAGAAGCCAAAAACATCCACTTCCATTCGTTGGTGCAGCTGATGAAACCTTTGGGATTTATCGACTACAATCATTTGCAGATGCATGCCTATGCCGTTCTATCCGACAGCGGCACCATCAGCGAGGAGTCGTCGATTTTAAATTTCCGTGCCCTGAACATACGTCAGGCCCACGAACGGCCCGAAGCCATGGAAGAAGCCTCCGTGATGATGACCGGAATGCATCCGGAACGCATCGCACAAGCAATGAACGTGTTAAAACGTCAGGACGTCCAACACCGCAATTTTCGCCTCGTCGCCGACTACAGCATGCCCAATGTCAGCGAGAAAGTACTACGCATCATCCTCTCGTATACCGATTATGTGAAGAGAGTGGTGTGGGGAGAATGAAAAAGTCGCGCAACGCGCGATGAATGATGAATTATGAATTATGAATGATGAATGATGAGAAAANNTGTGGGGAGAATGAAAAAGTCGCAAGACAACGCACTGAAAAAAGTTATCAGCTGTCAGCTGTCAGCTATCAGTAGGTTTCTGCGATGAATCAAGAAAGTTTTCAGTTATCAGTTTTCAGTTGTCAGTATTTTTTTCGTGCCGAAAAAACCGACTTCCGACCTCCGACCTTCTCGGCACACGGCACGAAACAATTACGAATTACGAATTACGAATTACGCATTGACAATATATTGGTGACTGAAATATTCATTCTTACATCATCAATGTCAGTGATTCTATTAGTTATTTCTGCATACCATATACTTACGTTATTATTACTGTTCCATTTATGGAATCAAGTGAGGGGGTGATTCCAAATTCACCCCCTCACTTCCTGAAATAATTGGTAAATTTTTAAACTTATTTGTAATTGTATACTACTCCTCTTCATTCATATCATATATTTTCGTATTTTTGCAAGCCTTTAGAGATATTAGCTCAGTTGGTTTANNATAATTCACCATTCATAATTCATCATTTGTCGTTTGTCTTGCGACTTTCTTTTCACTTTTCACTTTTTATGTATTTTTCCTCTATAAATTTTGAAATATATTTTTATTCGTCTGTGTGTAATTAGCCAATTTTATGTACATTTGCAAAATAAAATTTAATTAATAAAAATGGAAGCATTGCGTATACATAATCGTTGGCAGTAAGCAGTGCAGACCACATCAAGGCGGAAACTTTTACATCTTACATAGAAATAGACCAAAAGAAGAAAAAAATCGAGTGAACATAACCCTAATTAAGAAATAATTTTAACTTTGTTCTATGCCTAAGTTGGACAAAATATATCTGTATAGAATGACCCATATTGAAAATATACCCCATATTCTTCAATGTGGCATTACACATTCTACTTCAGCCAATGCAAATCCTAATTTTAGACCAATTGGGGACAATTGTTTAATTTCAACACGAAATAATTACACATTAGAAAACGGAAAATTATTGGGTGAGTATATTCCGTTTTATTTTGGTGTACGAACACCCATGTTGTACGTTGTACAAAAAGGATTCAATAGGGTAGCTCCGACACCAGTAGAAAATATTGTATATTGTGTAAGTTCTGTTCAAAAGATAATCGACCTCCATTTGGATTTTGTTTTTACTGATGGACATGCTGTTGATGGTTTTTCTTCTCAATACAACAATTCTGACATTAACGACATTGATACTATCGTTGATTGGAATGCTGTAAAGGCTACATATTGGCATAATGAAAATGATTTAGATTTAAAACGAAGAAAAGAAGCCGAATTTTTAGTATTAGGCGATATTCCAATAAATGGCATTTTGGGATATATTGTTTACAACGAAGATTCCAAAAAAAAAATGATTGGCTATGGTGTCAATGACGACAATATTCACATAAAATCAAGCTTTTATTTTTAAACATTATGATACACTATAAAACAGGAAATCTATTAGAAAGTGAAGCTGACGCATTAGTAAACACGGTAAACACTGTAGGTGTAATGGGGAAAGGTATTGCTTTGCAGTTTAAGAATATGTTTCCAACCAATTTTAAAACATATTTAAACGCTTGTAAAAATAAAGAATTACATGTTGGACAACTTTTAGTTTCAGAAGACGTATCTTTGTTGTCAGGGAAAAAAATAATTATCAATTTCCCGACAAAAACAAATTGGCGTTTACCATCCGAATACGAATACATTGAGAAAGGATTAATAGCGTTAGTAGAAGTCATAAAAGAACGAAATATAAAATCTATTGCTATTCCGCCATTAGGTTCGGGAAATGGTGGGTTAGATTGGCATAAAGTTAAATCGTTAATAGAAAAATATTTATCAAATCTTGATTGTGAAATATTTGTTTTTGAACCAAACGTTAAAATTCAAGAAGTCTTGAATAAAGAACGGGTTAAACTTACGCCTGCAAGAGCAATGCTATTATCAGTTCTGTACGAATTAGTTCGTAATGGCGAATTTGTTTCAGAATTTTCTTCTGAAAAGATTGCTTATTTCTTACAACGTTTCGGAGCAAAAGAAATATTTAAGTTAGAATTTCATCCTAACTTTTACGGACCTTATTCGGGAAAAGTTAAACACGTTTTATATTACTTAAACGGAAGTTATATTATGGGGTATAGTTCCAAAGACAAAAAACCTTTTGAAGAATTAGGCATAGTTCCTGACGGAGAAATTGAGGTAAGCAACTATTTGGACAAACCCGAAAATGCAGCATACAAAACCATTGTTGACAAAACAAAAAAGTTCTTGAATGGATTTTATTCACCCTTTGGATTAGAACTGCTTTCTACCATTGATTTTATCATTAGTGAAAAGAAAGTTGAAACCCATGAAGATATTACAAAAGAATTGGAAAATTGGAGTGACCGTAAAAAGACAATGTTCACTAATCCAAACTTCATACAAGTTGTGACAGAAAACATTAAACAACATAATCTGCCTACTGTCAACTAAAAAGTAAAGAAAGATCTCCGCTATAAATAATTACGAATTACAAAAAAAGTCGCAAGACAGAACAATTACGAATTAAAAATTACGAATTACGCATTGACAATATATTGGTGACTGAAATATTCATTCTTACATCATCAATGTCAGTGATTCTATTAGTTATTTCTGCATACCATATACTTACGTTATTATTACTGTTCCATTTATCAATTTCACGTACTAATATTGGAGAGTGGGTGTTTACAATTACTTGCCTAAGAGGAAGTTCTTCATCTGTAAAATCATTGGTTAAATCCTTTAAAAGACTTGCCATTGTATGAATTCTGAACGGATGAATACCATTTTCAGGTTCTTCAAAACATAGTAAGCCAGTATGTTGGTCATCCTGTTCCAAAATACACAATGCCAATATTCTTAGAGTCCCTTCCGAAAGAACTCTTGAACTGTATTCTTTACCGTCTTTGTCTATAAGTTTTATTACAAACTGTTTATTTTCTTTGTCATCAATAACTTTTACTTCAATAAAATTTGGTACAAATGATTGCAACTTTCTTGAAATCTCTCCCAAACTATACTCATTTTTTAGTGTTATTCGATTTAATGCCGCGGCAAGGTTTTTCCCGCTTTGAGAAATTGTGTCTTCTCCGTTGGATTTGTCGGTAGGTTTACGCAAATCCTCAGGATTTAGTTGTAAAAATTTCCAACTTCTCATTTCTTCTTTAGTAGCCAAAACGTGAGGAAAATCAATCGTATCAAAACTGCTTAAAACAGTACGGGAGGCGTTTTTAAGTGGAAATCTCCTTTTATTGCCTGTTTTTCCATCTTGTGGAACTTCCACTGTTGGTATTTCATTGTCCATCGTTGTATTGATGTAAGGGATTCCTCTTTTACCTGTTCCAACCTTAGGTCGCCATATTTCTCTATATTGAGTCGGAATAATCTTAATCCATTGATCTTCTTGATGCTTTAAATTAACCAACCTTTCATGAGCGACCTCAATGTCTTCGATACCAGATCCATTAGTGTATCGTCTAATTTTTAACTCGTATCGAAGTCGTGTGTATTTGAGTGTTGTTTTATTCCCCCAAGCATCGGTAATATTTTTATTTACAAGCATCTCAACCACAAATTCCATTTCTTTGGCATAGTGATTTTCTCCATATTGGGTGAATAATTCAAGAAATTCTCCCCTTTGATCTTTGAAAGCTCTCTTGATATTATCGGTTTCTGCTAAATTTGATAGTAACATCAATGCATCAAATAAATTACTTTTGCCTGACGCATTTGTTCCGGCAACTACAGTCAGTGGCGTAAACTCCATTTCAAAATTATGAAAGGACTTAAATCCTGAAACTTTTATATATGTTATCATCTATTTCATATTTAATATAGTTTTTAACTCTATTCCTGCATCTTTCATCTACAATACAGTGTTTATTTTTAACATGTCATTACCTTTGAAAAGGTTACCCAAAGCAACTAATTTTTAGGGTATGTGTTGTCCTACTTTCTTAGCATTAAAGCCAAATTATTTTTATACGCAACTTTACATTCCAATGGTTGTTTTTTGATTTTCTGCAAAAATAAACATTTTTCAATAACAACCGCTTTCTCTAAAAAATCATTACCGAGTTTTAATTCCTCAGCATTATGTATCTATACATTAGTATATATACAGCGTTAAGCATAATACTTAACAAGTATTCCGTTTTACATTAACATATAAACAGAAAAGCAGAAACCGTACACATAAAGGTACGGTTCTGCTCCACTTGGTTTAAAACTCACAAGAAAACCAAATTCATCATTCAAAATGATGCATTCATATCATATATTTTCGTATTTTTGCAAGTCTTTTGAGATATTAGCTCAGTTGGTTTAGAGCGCTTGCTTGACAGGCAAGAGGTCACAGGTTCAAATCCTGTATATCTCACAAAATAAACATTCTATGCTATTGTAGCATGGGATGTATCAGCCGCATAGGTTGCGGATAAATCGTAATAGAAAATAACACATTCCATGACATCCGACAAACAAGGTCCCAAGGGTTCAAGCGAACAAAATTATAATCTACGCGGTGTTTCGGCTTCGAAGGAAGAGGTGCACAAAGCCATATCCAACATCGATAAGGGTATTTTTCCCCATGCTTTTTGTAAGATTATTCCCGACTATTTGGGCAATGATCCTACGCAATGTTGCATTATGCATGCCGATGGGGCAGGTACCAAATCGGCTTTGGCTTATATGTATTGGAAAGCCACCGGCGATCTCTCTGTTTGGAAAGGCATTGCGCAAGATGCCATTGTGATGAATACCGATGATGTGATTTGTGTGGGGGCTACCGAGAATATGCTTCTTTCGTCGACCATAGGAAGGAATAAAAACCGGATTCCCGGCGAGGTAATAGCGGCTATTATTGAAGGGACGGAAGAATTTCTGGAGAAAATGCGTCAGCTTGGTATCGGCATATGGCTCACCGGCGGTGAAACGGCCGATGTGGGCGATTTGGTTCGTACCGTCATCGTCGATTCTACCTTGTGTTGCCGTATGAAACGTTCGGATGTAATCGACAATGCGCGTATCCAAGCCGGCGATGTGATAGTAGGCTTGGCTTCCTTCGGTCGGGCAAGCTACGAAAACGCCTACAACGGGGGTATGGGCAGCAACGGCCTGACATCGGCTCGACACGATGTGTTTTACAAAGAATTAAAAAACAAATTTCCCGAAAGCTACGACCATGCCATACCCGAAGACTTGGTATATGCCGGCAAATACGCATTGACCGATAAAACCGGCATAGAAGGAGTGGATATGGGCCGATTGGTTTTATCGCCTACCCGCACCTATGCACCTATTATCAAAGAAATACTAAGGTATTACCGCAGCGATATTCACGGCATGGTGCATTGTAGCGGCGGAGCACAAACCAAAGTCTTACATTTTATCGATAACTTGCATGTTATCAAAGATAATTTATTCCCGCCCCCCCCCTTATTTCGCATCATACAAGCCGAATCGAACACCCCTTGGCAGGAAATGTATAAGGTATTCAATATGGGGCATCGCATGGAAATCTATGTGACGCCATCCGTAGCTCAGGAGATCATGGCCATCTCACAATCCTTTCAGGTCGATGCTCGAATTATAGGACATTGCGAAGCTGCCGATACGAAAAAACTCACCATTCGCAGTGAAAAAGGTGAGTTTATGTATTAATATCCCAAAATGAACACATCTTATCCTCTTTATAAATAAGATTTCAGGCGTTTAATGCCCGATTTACGCAGCTTTTTCAGGGCTTTTTCCTTGATTTGACGGGCTCCCTCGCGGGTGATATTGAATTTTTCGCCTATTTCGTCCAAGGTATATTCATGGGATTTTCCTATGCCGAAGAACATACGGATGAGTTCCTTTTCTCTTTCGTCAAGTACTTCCATGGAACGATTGATTTCATTTTCCAAGGATTCTTGAATCAATATGGCATCGGTATGGGTAACTTCGTCGCTGATAAACGTATCGATAAAATTCGTATCGTCTTCGTTGCTGATGGGAGCGTCCATGGACAGGTGACGGGCGGATATTTTAATGACTTCGCCGATTTTGTTGATAGGTAAATCGATTACCTCGGCGATTTCTTCCACGGTAGGTTGGCGGTTATACATTTGTTCGAGTCGGGCTACTTCTTTTTTGATACGGTTTACCGCACCCAGCTGATTGACCGGTAAGCGTACAATGCGTGATTGATCGGCTATGGCGTGTGAAATGGATTGACGTATCCACCACACAGCGTAGGATATGAATTTAAATCCTCTGGTTTCGTCGAAGCGTTTGGCGGCCTTGATCAAGCCTAAATTTCCTTCATTGATGAGGTCTTGTAAACCTAAACCCTGATTTTGATATTGTTTAGCTACCGATACGACAAATCGCAGATTGGCTTTTACCAATTTATCCAAAGCTTCTTTATTTCCCGCTTTGATTTGCTGTGCCAATTCGACTTCTTCGTCCGGGCTTATCATTTGTTCCTTACTGATATCCTGTAAATACTTTTCGAAGGAACTGTTATCTCTATTCGTAATCGAATGTGATATTTTTAATTGTCTCATTATAGTTTTATCTTTTTTTTATTACATCACAATGTTATAATAATACCTAAATCCGTTAAGGTAAAATCCTTCAATTAAAACATTGCCTTTTTTATCGCCAAGAATTTTTTCGATATCACGTTCTGTTGCCACAGGTTTTTTATCAATGGCTGTTATAATAAATCCTTCTGCTATACCGGCTTGTTTGAGTAAGCCATCGTGCAGTTTTGTGATTTGTAAGCCGTTATTTACTCTATACCTTGCACGAATTTGATCATCGATAGGTTTAAATTCCGCGCCTAATGCTTCGGTAGCAATGGCATCATCGGCGGTAATAATATCGGTATTTCCTTTTTTATTTTTAAGTGTTACTTTGATTTCTTTTTCTTTATTGTTTTGTAATAATCTGCAGGTGATCTTATCGCCTGGGCGATGCTGTTCGAGTATTTCTTTGAGTTCTGACAAGGAGTTGATTTCTTTGTCTTCGATAGCCAACAACACATCGCCGGTTTGTACGTGTTGGTCGGAAAAGCTGCCGTTGGGTTCTATCCATAAGACTTGTACGCCTTTTATTCTCTTTAGGTTCAGCTCTTTTGCCTTTTCATAGTCGATTTCACCAAAGCTAGCCCCTATGTTGACTCTTTGTACTCTACCGTATTTGCGTAAATCTTCCACGATTTTTTTAACCATATTTACCGGTATGGCAAAGGAATATCCGGCATAGGAACCGGTATTGGAAGCAATGGCTGCATTGATGCCTATCAATTCGCCCCTGGCATTGACCAAGGCTCCACCGCTATTGCCGCTGTTTACCGCTGCATCGGTTTGTATGAATGATTCGATGGAAGTGTTTCCACCTAAGATATTTAAATTGCGGGTCTTGGCACTGATAATGCCCGCTGTAACGGTCGAATTGAGGTTATAGGGGTTCCCGACGGCTAAGACCCATTCGCCGATTTGGATTTGATCGGAGTTGCCGTAGGCAATGGCTTCTAAATCGGTCTCTTCAATTTTTAAGAGCGCCAAATCGCAGGAAGGATCTGAGCCTACCAAACTGGCCGGGTACTTCCGTTTATCATTCAAGGTAACCATGATTTTTTCGGCTCCTTCTACCACGTGATTATTGGTAACGATATAGCCGTCTTTACCCACAATCACTCCCGAGCCATAGGCCTGATAGAGTTGTTGTTTGGGTTGCATATTGAAAAAACTGAAGAATGGGTCTTGAAAAAAGTTATCCCACATGCTGTGTTTTTGTAGCATTTCAGCATTGATATGCACCACGGTATTGATGGTTTTATTTGCCGCATTGGTTAAATCTATATAAGCAGAAGGCATTAGAGCCCTTTGTGCTCCCGGCTCATTGGGTTGAGCACATCCACTGTATAAAAAAAAGAAATTACAGAATACAAAATAAAAAACTTTTTTTTTCAATCTATTCATTATAATTTACTTAAAAAAATAATTTAAAAGTTGTTTTCATATATTCAAGGTTTCGTATAACACAACAACCGATAGGATAAAATGTTTAATTTACACCTAAAAATTATAGTATAAAAAAGACATTCAATCTAATCGGGGAATGGCCTGTATCAAATGCTTGGTATATTCGCTTTGGGGATGTTCGTATACCTCATCGGCAAGATTCATTTCTTGTATTTTGCCGTTTTTCATGACAATGATACGGTCGGACATAAATTTAACGACCGAGAGGTCATGCGAAATAAAGATATAGGTGATGTTAAATTCTGCTTTCAACGCATTGAGCAGATTCAGTACTTGAGCTTGTACCGAGACATCTAAGGCCGAGACCGATTCGTCGCAGACGATGATTTTGGGTTGCAATGCCAAGGCGCGGGCAATGCAAATACGCTGTCTTTGGCCGCCGGAAAATTCGTGTGGATAGGCATAGAAATGTTTCTCTTCCAAATGGACCTTTCGTAATAAATCCATGACATAGCTTTTGCGTTCGCTATCGGAATGTAAGATGCCGTGCAATTTCATGGGCTCCATGATAGCCATTCCTACGGTATAGCGTGGGTTGAGCGATGAATAGGGGTCTTGAAAGATGATTTGCATGTCTTTACGCAAAGGACGCATCTGCGAAGGAGCCAGTTGTGCGATGTCTTTGCCCTGATAGATGATTTTTCCTTTATCGATGTCTGTCAAACGTAGTATACTTCTTCCCAAGGTGGTTTTTCCACATCCCGACTCACCGACCAAACCCAGGGTTTCGCCTTCATATAATTCGAAGTTAATCTGATCCAGGGCATGAAAGTAATGTCTTTTTTTTCCAAATTTTTTCGGTAAGGGGTAGGATTTATATAAATCATATATCTTAAGCAAAGCATCCTGCTGATACAATGTCTTGCTTTTGTCTTTCCATTCGGAGGCAACTATGATGCGTGGTTTGGGTTGTGGAGGATGATTTGCCTCCTGCGAAGCCATGAAACTGCTTACGGTAGGCAAGGTATCATAACGCATATGCAAGGGTACTCTGCAAGCCAGCAATCCTTGGGTATAGGGGTGTTGAGGGTTTTTAAATAAATTTGCTACGGGAGCTTCTTCCACTTTTTTGCCTTTATACATCACAATGGCTGTGTGAGCTATCGCAGCGACAACGCCCAAATCGTGGGTGATAAAAAGGATGCTTATGTTATATTTTGCTTGTAAATTGCGTAGGAGTTCGAGTATGGTTTTTTGTACGGTTACATCTAATGCCGTGGTAGGTTCGTCGGCAATCACGATGTCGGGATTACAACAGATGGCCATAGCTATCATCACTCTTTGTTTCTGTCCGCCCGAAATTTCATGGGGGTAAGCGTTGTATATTTTTTCCGGATCGGGAAGCAATACCTCTTCCAATAATTGCATGCTGCGTTGTTTGGCTTGCTGTTTAGACAAGTTGAGATGCAACTGCATGACTTCGCTGATTTGGGTTCCGCAACGCATGGAAGGATTGAGCGAGGTCATGGGTTCTTGAAATATCATGCCGATGCGTTTGCCCCTAAACGAACGTAAGGCAGTGTTCGACAGCTGTAATAAATCCGTAGCTTTTCCTTTATTCTCCTTAAAATAGATATGACCGCTATAGAGGGGTGTTTTCAGCAAACGCATAATACTTAATGCTGTAACCGATTTTCCGGATCCGGATTCGCCTACTATCCCTAAGGTCTTGCCTCGTTGCAACTGAAACGACAGATGGTCAACCACCCGATGATGTCCGTTTTCGGTCTTGAAATCGACACAAAAATCGTTAATTTCTAATATAGGTTCCGGCATAGTTGGCATAAACGTTATTCTTCTTCCTCTTCCGTAAGCTCTATCTTGAGTTCGGGTTTATAAAATGCAGGCATAAAAATATCTTCCTTGGATTTGGGACGATATTGATTTAGCCAAATAAAATCTCTTAAAAAAACATTGCTTTTATCTTTTTCGGGCGACATATCTCCTTTAACGGTTTTGTATAAGGTGATAAGTGATACTTCATTATCAGCGAAATCTATGCGCATCTGTTTCGATACCGATTGATTGATGCCTAGTAAGGCTTTTTGCTCGTCCAACACATAATACAAGCATTCGGCATCGGCGTCGACAAAGACATAGTCTATGGCATTATTCAGGAAATAAACAAACATATTCCGGCCCTGTATCTGATTGAATTTATTTTCTTTGAAGACATCTTCACAAATAAAAGAATTACGTATCAAATGCATTTCATGGATTTCCCTGTTTCGTATAAACAAACGTACGGTATCGGCCAAGCATTGGTTCTTTTCAAACCATATCACGGGACTTCGAAACATGTTTATAATCGAATCCTTAGCCCAATACACCAATGAATCGCAAGAGCCTTGTAGGTCGTAGCGGTAGAAACGTACTTGATGATAGGCCAGTACTTCGCTAACGTTTTGGGCGCTATCGAAATTTGCCCATATCGTATCGGAATGCATAAACAAACTATCCTTTCCATCAATCAGTACTGCAATGGCACTGTCGGTGATGAAAGTAAAACCTTCCTGTCCGTAATATTCGGCATATTCACCTAATATCAATACATTTTCTACCGAATCGTATACGGATATATTTTTTTTGGCTATCCCTATATCATGGATTTTATCATACCATATGTATTCACCTTGCATGCATTGATCGGGTGTATTAATACGTACGTTTTTCTCAAATTGATAGATGTCTTGCTCGGTATCATACCAACCGTCTTCACAATAAATGCTGTTATCGTCGGAAAAGATATAGGTAGGACATAAAAAATAGGCAATTTTTGATTGTGTATTGTAGCGTAAGGTATCGGTTTCGACGGTATAATCCGGACTTACCAGCACTACATTTTCTTTAAAATACACATCCTTTGTTTCGGTATAATACCATCCCTGTTCGCTGTCGAGGGTATTGCTATCGTCGACGATGGTTCCGTGGGTATCGTAATAGGCATAGGCTTCGTTGCGCAAATACGTCAAACGGTCGGTATACAATACGCTGTATTCATCCGACAAAATGACATCTCTTTCAATAAAAACAATTTTGGTCTTCCCGTCATACATCAAGTATTTCCCATATAAATGAACGGTATCGTTGATGTGAATGATTAATTCTTCGCCAAAGGCTTCGATGACATTTGTCTTTTCGTTGTAAAAAGCTGTGTCGGCATAACAGATAGCTCCTTCATGGGTAAAGACGACATTTCCTGTCAGGATTTGGATATCCGGATTTACCGAAGCATCGTAACGTAATACATTTGCGCTGCAATTGATTTTTTTTGATTCCCCTTGTTCCTGACCGAAACCGAGTACAGCCATCGACAAGGTGAACAAAAGCATGAACAGCCTGGTTTTATGAAAAGTATTTACGCAACGATGATGGAGCATAGAAGATTATTCGTAATTAGTTAAACGTTGGCCGAAATGAAAAGTAAGAAATCCGGTGATAAGAAAATGCTGTTTCTCATGATACGCCATTTTTTGAATCGGGAAAAGATAGGCATCGAGTGCTATACCAATATCTAAAGCCGTAATTTGTGCATCGTCGGTGCTGAAATCGAAAGTCAATCCTGTTTTTACATACAAACCCGGATGGATTTTTAGGTGCTTCAGCCCTTCTTTGAAAGGAGCTCTTCCATAAATATTGCTCAGATCGTGTTTGTCGGGATCGTATTTTTCGATATTCATAACGATAGTCTGTTCTTCTGGGATATAATGCATTATGTACAAATAGACCGGCACCGATATGCCTACGGAAGGACCTCCGTATAAGAAATAGCCTGTGGAAAGTCCGCCCCAATAAGGTTTGGTGTTCATCAGATAAGTAAAACCGTAGCCTAAGCGAATTTGGGTAAAGTTATTCAATTTGCCGTATACAAAACTTTTGTTATCGATGCCTTCGAGTGTAAAACTTGTTTTTCCTCTTTGTTCTTTGAGCAAACGATAATAAGTCCATTCGATATCTATGCCGGATTTTTTACGTATGCTGTGTTGTTTACCTATGCGGGTTCCTATACCCAATCCATTGGTATGCAAAGTGCCGTAGATATCCCATTCTTTTTTTCTAACAGACAATATATCCACTTCTCCCGTGCCAATGTCTTGTGCACTGACGGAAATGATGCTTACACATAGTATAAGTATGCCTAAAAATGTTTTCATCATACTTTGTAACAAACAGCACGTCAAAATCTTTTACACTTTATCGGAAATGGCTGATTCTGTTTGTACATCGGAGTATGCCGGGCAACGTTGAAAAGTATTGCATGCAGACAAACATAAAACAAATGCTACAATAAGTATGGCTAGACTAATTATTTTTTTCATATGATTATAATGTTGTATGATTATTATTTAGACCACTTTCCATAAAGAATTATTATTTGCAAAAATATAAAAAATAACAAACAAGAAGGATAATAATTATGAAAATTTAATTATAATGTTTATCTTTGCAAAAAAATCAGTTTTAAAAAACGAAATAAATGCCTGAGATAAATCCGGATATTGAACAAAGTTGGAAAGAAAGATTGATGTCGGAATTTTCGTCGCCCTATTTTTCAGCTTTAAAGCAATTTTTGGTAGAAGAAAAACGTCAGTACACGATATTTCCCCCGGGGAAGTTGATTTTTAATGCATTTAATCTGACTCCTTTCGACCATGTGAAAGTAGTTTTATTGGGACAAGATCCTTATCATAATGTGGGGCAAGCTCATGGCCTATGTTTTTCGGTACCCGACGGCATGCCTCATCCCAAATCTTTGATTAATATATTGAAAGAGTTGCACGATGATACGGGCGCCGGTATCCCGAAAAACGGCAATCTGACATACTGGGCAAAACAAGGGGTGTTGTTGCTCAATGCTACCTTAAGTGTAAGAGCACATCAAGCAGGCTCCCATCAAAACAAAGGATGGGAAAATTTTACCGATGCCGTGATTCGGTGTATCTCCGAAAATAAATCTCATGTCGTTTTTATGTTGTGGGGTAAGTATGCTCAGGCCAAAGAAACTTTAATCGACCAGAAAAAGCATTGTATTTTAAAAGCGGTTCATCCTTCTCCCTTATCTGCTTCCAGGGGGTTCTTTGGATGTAAGCATTTTTCCCAAGCCAATGCCTATTTGGTACAGGCCGGCATCGCTCCCATTGATTGGTCATTAACGTAATCAGATGAAAAAAAAATCACTCTCATGGCGAAAAGTAATCCCTTTGGTATTTTTAATCCGCAAGTATTTAAAGTCAAAAAAAATAAGTTAAATCTACATTACTATGCATTTCTCTTCATCCGTTCGGATTTCGATGATTTAAGTATGTTGACCAAGCTTTACCATCACACTCAATTTCTGCTGAAAAAATCGCCGCTTGATTTGGTGGTGGATATTGAAACTACAGATTTTTCTTTTACTGTTTATCGAGAAAATGACATCTTACCTGAACATCCGATGTTAATGATTAAAAATAAATCATTGGAAAATTCTATCATACAATGGATAGGATTCGATAAAGGGTCCTTATATACCATCCATAGAGCCAAAAGTAAATGTAAAATTCCTCAATTAAACATTCCATTGGAAGATACTACCGATCTCTTTATGGATGAAAATGAAAGCGATGAAAATCTAGAAATTGCAAACTGGGAAGCCAATAAGCGTATATTGAGGGAGCAATCTGTCGCCTTTGAAGGAAGGATAGATTATGTTATACCCTTGGATATTTCAACCTATGAATATTTTATGCCTTTTTTCTTAGCTTTAGCACAGTTTGTGGAAATCAACTATCAACTCGTTGAAGCTTCCGAATTTGAAAATTTTGAAGCCATACACTATATCTTGGAATCCTATGCAGACAGTTTACAAGCCGAAGAAAACAAACGCAAAAAAGAAAAATTTGACAAGTTGAAATAACACATAGTCCATTGATGCCGTGGGGCATTTACTTCCATGCAAATGTTTCGATTAAATGCAGCATATCTTTACGGATATATTCAATCACAGGTGCCACCGAATCGTTGTTGGGGCTGTGATTAAAGTAAAGGGAAGCACGAAAAAAATGTTTTTCATTATCGGTGAGCCAAAATTGATAGGGGCAGGCTACATCGGAGCCCAGTATATCATAACTGATTCCGTATACTTTGTTCAGCGAGTCGTAGACATGATATTCGATGATATCGTCGGCTTTTTGTATCTGGTTTGTAACAAAGGTTTTGGAATCGTTAATGAGTGTATCTACATTATTAATAACTTTTTTATAGCTAATAAACACTTGTGCGTTAAAGCTGGGGTATTCTATATTAATCCAATAAGGTTCTGGATGTGCAGCGGGTCTGATGCAAGCCAAGGTAGAAAATTCAAATTGATAGGGGAAGAGGGTGTCGAAGGAGCGGTATTGGTGTTGAGGCAATGCAATGCGATAATATCCCACCGGTTTAGGGGTATAGCTTTGTTTATCACAAGCTGCTGATAATGATAGTATGCATGCCATACAAACATAGATTCCTTTTTTTATGCTTGGAATAAGTAAGCTAAGCCCTTTCTCTTTCATATTAACATTCGGCATTTTGCGGTGTTCGGGGAAATGGGATGACGTCGCGAATGTTATTCATGCCGGTAATAAACAGCATTAAACGTTCGAATCCTAAGCCAAAACCGCTATGCGGGGCTGTTCCAAACCGACGGGTATCTAAATAATAACGTAGGATCTCTTTGTCCATGTGGCGTTCTTCGATAAAAGACTCTAATTTTTGCAAATCGGATTCACGTTCCGAACCTCCGATGATTTCGCCGATTTTGGGGAATAAGATATCCATACCGCGTACGGTTTTTCCGTCTTCGTTTTGTTTCATATAAAAAGCTTTGATGGTTTTGGGATAATCGGTAATGATAACCGGTTTCATGAAATGTTTTTCGACCAAATAGCGTTCGTGTTCCGATTGCAAATCTACTCCCCATGAAACGGGAAATTCAAATTTTTGCTTGGATTGGATTAGTATATCAATGGCTTCGGTATAGGTTATGCGGACAAAACTATCTGTTAAGACGGATTCCAGGCGTTGTATTAATGCTTTATCGAACATATCGTTGAGGAATTGCAGATCGTCTCTATTGTATGTTAAGGCATAGCGAACTAAGTATTTAATAAAATCTTCCGCTAAATCCATATTATCTTGAATGTCATAAAAAGCCATTTCGGGTTCAATCATCCAAAATTCGGCCAAATGTCGGGGGGTATTGGAGTTTTCGGCACGAAAAGTAGGGCCGAAGGTGTAGATATTTCCCAGCGCCATGGCACACATTTCGCCGTTAAGTTGTCCGGATACGGTCAGGCTGGTAAATTTTCCAAAAAAGTCTTGATGGTAATCTATACAACCCTCTTCGTTACGGGGGGGATTATTCATATCTAAGGTAGTAACCTGAAACATTTCGCCGGCACCTTCGCAATCAGCGCCGGTAATGATGGGGGTATGGATATAGACAAAGCGATTTTCATTGAAATAGGTATGAATAGCTACCGACATGGCATGACGTAAGCGCAACACACAACTGAAATAATTGGTGCGGGGACGTAAATGCAATATTTCCCGTAAAAACTCCATGCTATGCCCTTTCTTTTGTAAGGGATATTTTTCCGGATCGGCTTCGCCTACTATTTGTATATTTTCGGCTTGAATTTCGACATGTTGCCCTTTACCTAAGGATTTCACCAACTTACCGCTCACTGCAATACAAGCGCCAGTAGTAACCTTCTTTAAAAGGTTTTCATCAAAGTGATTTAAATCGGCCACCACTTGCAGGTTGTCTATGCAGGAGCCGTCGTTCAATGCTATAAATGCTACTGCATTATTAGCACGACGGGTACGCACCCAAGCATGAATACTCACGGGATTGCCTATCCCTATCTTGTCTGTCTCTTTCAGTATGTTGTATATTCTGATTTTTTTCATTCCTTTAATCCTATGTGGGTTAAAATTTGATGAGTCCTTTTTTATGATTAATGATAAAGTTTTCCAATTCCTCGACGCCAATATTCTTCACAATAATTGTTTTGTCTTTGTCTAACACATAGATACGAGGGGAGCTTTTGATATCATATACTTCGCGAAAGTCGATGTTGGCCTTGTTGCCGCCTACATTGAGCCAGGGTAAATGATTTGTTTTGATATAATTTTTCCATTTAACGGTATCACTTGTCAAACAAATAGCATAAATATCGAAGTTTAAACTATCTTTAGCCCGATTATAAAACTCTTTCAGTAAAGGAGTGGCGGTTTTGCAATGTCCGCAATCGGTATCCCAGAACCACATGATGGTATAGTCAACATTCAATTCATAATTAGAATGGAATTTTTCGGCGGTATCTTGCATAACCAGAAAAGGGGCTGTTTTTCCTATCAATACCTTATCGAGTATATCGGCACGACGTACCATGTTTTCCAATACGGTTTCATCCACCCACGGACAACGTCCTTTGGCATAATAATTTTTAATGATATGGACAAACACAGCGTCTTGGCCTAAGTATTTGCTACGTTCAAAACGGGAACTCAAATACCAAACGATGTATTTAAACATTTCAGGATTATTTTCTGCTTTTTGAATGAGTAAATCGCTGTATTTTATGATTGTATCTATAGCCGGAACAATTACTTTATCGTAATATTCCGCCAAGCGGGGGGCGAAAACCGGTGTGTAAACCAAGGCTTCGTCGCTGAAATCGCAGTTGTCCCAATAATGGTTCACATAGTAGTTGTATTGCCAATTGGAATCGAGTATGCCTTCCGGAGGGGTATCGGGGATATCAATTTTTTGAACGAATTTCTGTGTTTTGGCAAATAAATTATTGGGATGATTTTTAATGAATTGTTTGGTATAGCTTTGCATGGAATCATATATAGACGACATTTGGGCTTTATAGGATTCAATGAGTGATTCATCGGAAATTGGCTTTTCTTGCTCCTCCTTCATTTTGTTTCTAATACTCGATCCTTCTATTTGTTTAGAAACCATATAAGCGGTAAATTCATAAAACAAATCGTTTTCGGGAGAATTGATAAAATGCACATTGTTAGAAATTTGTAAGTTTTTAGGATCCAATTCATTCGATTGAATAGTGAAAAACAGGGATGAATCAATAAGGAATTCCATGTATTTGGCGTTGTTTTGACTGGCTAGAATATATACACCTCTTTTCAGGGTATCTTTTCCTTCAAAAACAAAGGTATAAGGATTTTTCTTGGAGGGGAATAAGGTATCTCTTAAATAGGTGTGTTCGCCGTAATAATTGGCGACAAACAACATGGAATCGGGAATTCCGGGCAAATGAAAAGTAATTTGATATTGTAAATTTTTAGGATTCGATGATTTTTTTTTCTGAGCATATGTTTGTACGGATACACTACAAATGATTAACCAACTTAGCGTTAAAATAAAATGCTTCATGCTTGATGTTAAATTTAATTATTATAGTTTAGACGTATTTATAATCGTAATAGTTGCATGTTTCGTATTAAATAATTCCCTCTCTGATGATATCGTGTAAGTGAACAACTCCGACGTATTTTTCCTTATCATCAACGACCAATAAGCTGGTAATATTATTTGCTCTCATCATTTCGAGAGCTTTAACCGCTAATTCGTTCTCATGGATGATTTTAGGTTCATGCGACATAATGTCGGATGCTTTGACATCTTGCAGTTGGTGTGAATGTTGCAGCATACGGCGTAAATCCCCGTCGGTAATAATGCCGGCAATCTTTTCTTTTTCATTTAGTACTGCCGTAACACCCAAACGTTTGGATGATATTTCATAAATAATGGTATTCAACGTATCATGTATCCATACCTGAGGTTTTTCGTTTTGTTTACATAAGGGTTCCACTTTTAGATAAAGTTTTTTCCCGAGTGTTCCTCCGGGATGTATACGGGCAAAATCGGAAGCAGTAAAGCCTCTGAGAGCTATTAAACAAACGGCAAGGGCATCACCCATGACCAATTGTGCCGTTGAGCTGGCTGTGGGGGCTAAGTTGTTCGGACAGGATTCTTTATCGACAGTACAATCTAATACATAGTCGGCATGCTGAGCTAAAAATGAATGGGTGTTTCCTACGATGGCAATTACTTTGCTGCCCATCATTTTAATCATAGGGAGCAATAATTTTATTTCAGGGGTATTACCACTCTTCGACAAACAGATGACAATGTCGTGAGGCTGAATAATCCCTAAATCACCGTGTATGGCATCGGCGGCATGCATAAAAATGGCAGGGGTTCCCGTAGAGTTAAAGGTGGCAACTATTTTCTGTGCTATAATGGCGCTTTTACCTATTCCCGTTACGATGACTCTGCCTTCATTGTCGTTATAAATCTCGTATACACATGCCACAAAATCGTTGTTGATGAGATTTTTTAATCCTTCAATGGCCTTTTCTTCTTGTTCAATACACTGTATTGCAAATTGTTTTATATCTATTTCTTTTTTCAAAATCCTTTTGTTTTAGAAGTGCAAAGTTACATCAATTTCTTCTTGGGTCAGCGTGATTCTTTCATTCTTTCGCTGAAAAAAACAAGCAAAAGGAAGCTCTACATGGTATAAGAAAGGTGAAATTGCAGAAAGTTGTTTCGTAATCCTATCCTTCGATATAGACTGGGACCAAGGGGTGTGAGTGAATATCCGTACCGAAAGCTGAGACCTATGTTATCATTGATATGATAATTTAAACCGAGCAACATGCCTAATTCAAAGAAACGTAAGTCATAGGCTGTAGTTAATTCAGGATAAGGTTCTCCGTTAAGATCGTATTCTTTATAATGGACTATCATATTAAAAGAAGTCCCGCCGGTAAGCGAAAACGAAGGAATGAATTTCCAGTTATAGAGTACCGGAACTTCAATTTGATGCAATGCTAAACGGGATTTGTTCAATCGGCCGTCCGGTAATTTTCCTTTGGATTTACTTCCTTTTTGCGCATAATCTATTTCTAATTGTATGCTCATGTTTTCGTTAGCAAAAGGGAAAGCGGTAAAAGCACCGACAAACAATCCGGGTTTGTTGTAATTTCCTCTATTATCACCGTCGACTTGAGTAGCCAGTATTCCCAGCTGCATTCCTCCTTTAAATTTTTGCGCTTGTGTAGGAATCAGTAAGCCTACACACAAAAGCAAGTAAAATAGCTTTTGTTGTATCATAAGTTGCTATTTGGGATTTAATGTAATAAATGGAACCATAATTTCTTCCATGGAAATACCTCCGTGTTGGAATGTGTTTTTGTAATGATTGACGTAGTAATTGTAATTATTGGGATAGGCAAAGAATTTATCTCCATAGGTAAACATATATTTGGAGGTAATATTTAAACGCGGCAAATAAGCATCTTTTGGATTTGAAATCACATATATTTCTTTTTCATTCACATTTAAATTCCTTCCTACTTTATATCGCAAATTGCTGTTTGTCTCTTTATCTCCTATGATGCGAACCGGATTTTTGATCTGAATAGAGCCGTGGTCGGTGGTTAAAAACACGCGTATTTTCTTTTCAGCTAAATATTTTAGCATGTCGAACAAGGAGGAATGTTCAAACCAAGAAGCAGTAATGGAACGATAAGAAATCTCATCTTCGGCCAGTTCTCTTACAATGTCTACATCGGTATGTGCATGGGAAAACATATCTACAAAATTGTAAATAATAACATTCAACTCATTAGTGAGCATGGAAAATAGGCGGTCGTTCAACTTTCTGGCAAAATCCATATTCAATACTTTGGAATAGGAATGTTTGATCTTTTTCCCATAGCGACGTAAATATTCGCCCAGCAATTCATTTTCATAATCATTTTTATTTCCTTCATCGTTTTCGTTCAACCATAAGTCGGGGTATTTTTTTTCTATCTCGGAAGGTAAAAGTCCGGCAAATAATGAATTGCGTGCATATTGTGTAACGGAAGGCAAGATGCTGAAATAAATTTCATCTTTTTCAACCCTGTAATAGTCCGACATTAACGCTTGTATGGTTTTCCATTGGTCGTATCGTAAATTATCAATGATAATTAAAAAACTAGATTCGTTTTCTCGAAGATAAGGGAAAAGACTTTCTTTCAATATCGTATGCGACATTATGGGTTTTTCATCCGCTTTCCCGTTAATCCATTGCAGGTAATTCTTAGTGATAAATTTACTGAAACTCAAATTAGCCTCTTCTTTTTGGGCATAGAAAATATCTATGATATGATTATCTGTGCTATTTTCCAATTCAGTTTCCCAAAACACTAACTCTTTGTAAATATTTATCCAATCTTCGTGTGAACGTGCTTCCATTAATTTCATCGTAATATTTCTGAAAGCTTGTTGATAGTCGGACGATCTTTTTTCCGTTATGATACGCTTATGGTCGGTATGTTTTTTCAAACAATGTAGAATTTGGTTAGGATTCACCGGCTTAATCAAATAATCTTTGATGTTTGCTCCTATGGCGTCATCCATGATTTGTTCCTCTTCACTTTTAGTAATCATTACGATAGGAATAGGAGCAAATTTTGTTTTTATAAGATTGATGGTTTCCAAACCGGAAATGCCGGGCATGTTTTCGTCTAAAAAAACAATATCCACAATGTTATTTTCCATTTCTTCTATGGCTTCATTTCCGCTTTTAGCTGTAATTACACGATACCCTCTTGTTTCTAAAAAGATGATATGCGGTTTTAACAATTCTATTTCATCGTCAGCCCAAAGAATGGTAATATTTTGCGACATTATTTTATTTTTTTATGGATTCAATATAATAACGTGGTATAAGCAGCATTTAGTATGGATAGAATTCAATCTACATCACATGCTTTCGTAAGCCTGCATATATTCGTAATACAGATCTTTATTTCCGCGTTTTTCATAACTATCCGCTAATGCTTTGTAGAGTTTTTTAGTGGCGGCTCTTTCGTTAAGACCTTGTGCTTGATATATTTTTAGTAATTGTTGAGCCATTTGATTATCGAGACGATCAAGGTCGATGAGCATCAATAATTCTTGCTCAGCTGCTTGTAAATTTCCACGATTCATATAAATATTGCTCGCCACCATATAGGCTTGCGGGTTTTTAAAATTAACGGTTTTTAATAAATTACATATTTGTAAAGCCTTATCTATTTGATTGGTGAATAAATAATAATTCATCAAGTACAGATTACCCATTTCGTTATGTGGTTCCAGCGCAAGTGTCTTATCGATGGTAAGCTTGGCTTTTTCTATTTGATTGGTATTGAAATAAACTTCAATGAGATTGAATAAAGCCGCTTCGTTGGAAGGGTCAAGGACGATGGCTTTGTTTAGATAAAAGGCGGCACTATCATATTGTTGTTTTTCTTTGAATTGATAACCTATCATATCGGATTTATCCTTACGTTTCAAAATTAAACAAATGGGTTTGCCGTCAACCTCAATGGTATGTACAGTATTGTTGGGAGGGAAATGCCGACTTTTTTGTAAATCGGGAGAAATACCTGTAATGACAAAAATACCGTAATCCCAATCCCAATTACCTCTTTCATACCATCGCGCAAAGCCCACTTGAAAGCGGTTAGTGTCGTTGCGGAAATAATAACTCACTGAAGCCGGATGCCAGGTCGTTACGATGATTTTGTCGGAAGTTTCCAAGCCTGTTTTATCGGCATGTTTGATCACCCATTCGGAGGCTTCGCGGGTGGAATGATAATAATAATCTAATTCGTAATTACCGTAAGCTTTCTTTATTCCTCCGGCCAACTCATTGAAATAAATATATTCATAGGGATGATTTTTAACGACATGAATAAAGGGAGGCAACAATAACAAGAAGGGTAAAACGGTAAAAATCACCTTAAGATATTTATTTTTGGCCCATTGTACCAAGGCGTCGAAGCCCAATGCTGCGGCTACTACCATAGGAAGATAGGCGAAAAGTGAATGACGCCATCCTCCGTACACGTTGGCATTGGTATAGACAATCCAGAATACAGGGAATATAAAAGAAAAATATACGATAAAAGTCGTAAAACGTTTTTCTTTTTTCCATCCTCCCAAGAAGGGATATATCAACATTCCGAGAATGACGGCTATGGGGATGCTTATAAGTATATATTTGGGTGTATAATACCAGGGTAGGGAATCGGACCATTGCAAACTGCCTTCAAAATTTTGCCGTATGGCCGTTGCAAATTGCGCCATACCCGAAAAGGATTCTTTTACATGAGCAATGGGAGCCTCCAGGGCATAGGGCCACACCAATACCATTAATATGTATGCTGCTATGGAAATGCCCAATCCATACGTAAATAGTTTTTTCGTGAGATAGCCCAGGCTTTGTTCTTTCGGAATGTTGACTTTCACTTTCTTTTTTTGGCTTGTCGTATTTTTTGTATGTGATTTGTTGGTATAATATTGTTTTATTAAATAGATCAATCCGAACAAACCAAAATAAGGAATCAGCAAGATACCGGGAATACGCACGGCCATGGCAAAAGCTATACTTATGGTCAAGTATATAATCGTCGATTTTTTAGGTTTAGGAAATTGCCGGAGAAAGAGGGTGATGTAATATACGCCCATCATCATGGCTGTAGCAAAAGAAATATCTTTGATATTATTAAAGGAATGACCTAAAAAGCGGGGCGAGAGAAACAAAAGCAAAGCTGCAAATACGGCGGCACGCCGGCTACCGCTGACTCGAAAAGCCATTAAGGAAACAAATAAAATCCCCAGCCATCCAAAAATCGCATTTACTATATGCCGTGTTAACATGACGTCTTCAATATTAAAAATACGGACTATAAAACCTGCTAAATTATCAATGACTTGTCCGTATAAAGGAAGGTTCCAATATTCTGGATTCCCGTTTTTTAATATCGTTGTTGATACAGCAGCAGTATCTTTTCCAAAATTTTGATAATAGTCGATTACATTATTGGCTTGAATAGCCTGCATTTCTTCGTCGCCATTCATCCCGGCACCTATGCTCATGACTATCATAGCAAGCATAAGCAATCCGAAAAATAATATCCAAGTTATATTTTTCTTGTCTTTAAGATATTCAGTGATTGATTTCATATAGTTAATATTAAATAGGTACTGTTTATTTAAAAGTTGATTTTTTCACCTATAATGTATTCAGGTCTATTTTTAGCCTCGTCAAACAGATTTCCTATATATTGACCTAATACACCAATGGTTAGGAGTTGTACTCCGCCAAAGAATATGATGAGTATAATTAAGGTAGTCCAACCGGTAACTAGGGCTTCCGGATGGATAATTTTCGTAATCAAAGCGACTAAAGCATATAAAATTCCGATTGCAACAGATATAAAACCGGTATAAGTCGCTATTTGCAAAGGTTTTTTCGAGAAATAAAAAACTCCTATCATAGCAAATTTCAACATTTTTCTTAAAGGGTATTTTGTTTCCCCTGCAAAGCGTTCTTCGCGTTCGTAATAACAGGGAACTTGTTTATATCCCATCCAGCTTATCAATCCGCGGATATATTTATTTTTTTCTTCCATACGATTAAACGTATCAATAATACTTCTGTCAATCAAACGGAAATCCCCTGTGTCGACGGGAAATCTAACATCGGACAAACTATTTAACAAGCGATAAAAATATTTAGCCGTTACTAATTTAAACCAACTTTCGCCTTTACGTTTTTTTCGAACGCCGTAGACTACATTAGCTTTTTGTTCTTCCATGATTTTCAACATATCAACGATTACTTCCGGGGGGTCTTGTAGATCGGAGTCTATAATAACGGCTGCATCGCCTGTACAATTGTTAATACCTGCTGTAACCGCACATTGATGACCGAAATTACGTGAAAAGCTTAATACTTTTACTTGTTTATCCTGCGAAGCTAAACGAGATAAAATCGCTAAGGTTTTATCCCGACTTCCATCATTAATAAAGATTAATTCATAAGAGAGATCCATCGTCTGCATGACCTTATGTAATCGTTTATAGGTCTCTTCAATCACTAATTCTTCATTATAACAAGGAATAATAACCGATAATAACATAATCTTATTTTTTATTTGAAATTTTAAAAATTGCATATCGGAATACACACAAGGTCCACGACATGATAAAAGCCGATAACTTATCAAAGAGAGAAAACTTTATAAAGTTTTCTTTGCTGTATTTTTTGCGTAACTGATTAAAAACGATAGCCGGTTTCCATTTCGAGTGAGCGGAATATGAAGTGGAAGTAAGCCGGAATGAAAATAGAAATTCTTTTAATACAAATAAGTTGCCTTGTTTGAGAACTTGTGCATATAGTTGCAAATCTACAACATAGGTTAAATGAGGGGAGATTTGAATATCACCAGCTTTTTGTATAGCTTTATTTAAAAATAAAATAGCTCCGGGTTCTCCAAATATGTTGGTGCCATATCGAAAAGATTTACGAAGGGCTTGCATGCCCGGATAGATGCCTGTTTTTCCGGGGAATTTTTTTCTGAAAAGAAAGTCTCCCTTTTGATTAATGACATGTTTTTCAGCAGCTACCATGACAATATGTTGATCGGGATTTTCAAGAAATACCTTAACTTGTTTCTCTATACAATCAGGTGAAATTATATCGTCGGCACATAGTAATTTTACGTACTTCCCACTTGTTTTGGATAATACAATATTGAAATTACCTACCATGCCAAAATTCTCTGGGTTAACAGAAAGTTTGATTCTGTGGTCAGATACGTTTTCTATCAACGATACTGTATCATCGTTCGAACAATTGTCGCAAATGATAATTTCTAAATTTGTATACGTCTGATTAATGACACAGGACAAGGTATCCAATATGGTAGCTGATGCATTATAGGTAGGAATGCATACGCTAACCAAAGGAAGTGGATAAGTGCTGTATTTAATCATTGTTCGTATGGTTTAAAAATTTTCTTATTCCCTCTTCAAGTGATAATTGAGCTTCCCAACCAGGTAGTGGAGTCCCTTTTCTCCAAGGAATCATTATTTCTCTTTCCCGATATGGACGACCTCCCCATAGTATATTAAGTTTTTTTTCACACACTTGTTCAAAAATGGTAGCCATTTCTCGTAAACGATAACGTTGTTGAGCGAATAAAACATATTCTTTTTCTAATTCTTTCCCTTTATGTAAAAGGTGTATGAGATGTATAAAGCCTGAAATTACATCGTCTATATATAAAATATCCAAGTATTGTTCCCCTTCCGACATAGGTATAGGGTTTTTAGATTCGGATGCTTCTTTAAATAGAGAAATAATTTTTCGACGTGTATCGTTTGGACCAAAAGTATCGCAAAGTTTTAAGGTTACAAATTGTAGGGTTGATGTTTCTATATAAAAGGAAGCCATATCAATAAAAGCTTGTTTAGAGGAAGCATATAAATTAGCCGGACAATATTCCATGCTATCACTTTTAAAGTTTTGCCAATAGGTACCGGTATTAAGAAACCATTTCACTTCGGTATTTTTCACCGCTTCTAATATGGCTGTGCCTAAATATACATTCGACAAGATTATGTCTTTGATTTGCTCAGGCTGATGTTGAGCTACATACAGTGTGGCTAAATGTACAATGCCTTCTATGTGATGTTTGTTTAAAAAATAATGCAATTCATTTATGTTATCTGAAAATTCAATCACATTCACTTTCTCTGATGTATCAAATACTAGATTGGGAGGCATCAAAATATGTATATTGTGATGTTCTACCAATGCTTTTAGCAAGCGTGTGCCAATGAAACCCGTTGCCCCTGTAATTAATATATTCATTTGAAAGGTGATTTAAATTCTTGAAAACTAATAAACGATAAATCTCTTTTCGATAGGATAGGCTTTTCAATTTGCCAGTCGAAATGAAAAGAGTTATACAAGATACCTTCATCGTGTTCTTTAGCGTACATGCTTGTTTGTAAATAATTCACTATGGTATGGTTTTGTTTGGAGCGAAATCCGTGAGCCATACCTATCGGAATATAAAGAGCGATTCCATCGCCTGCATTCAACTCGAAGTAGGTACATTGTCCATAAGTAGGAGAGAATTTACGCAAATCAAGTATAACATCCAATATAGCTCCTTGACTTACATATACTAATTTAGTATGTTCATGCGGAGGAGTTTGAAAGTGCATGCCTCTGATTACATCTTTATGGGATATAGAATAGTAAGATTCTTTAAAATGGAAATCTAATCCATTTTTTGTAAAGATTTCTTCGTTAAAAGTCTTACAAAAGCAACCTCTTTCATCTTGTAAGACGTTGTTTTTAAGAATAAGTAATCCCGATAAACCTGTTTTTTTTATCTCCATATTATTGATGAGTACGTACAAATTCTTTTATTTGAGATACCATAAATTGAAGCATGGATGCTTGCATGCCGGGATATACGCCAATCCAGCACGTGTGTTCCATAATATAGTCGGTGTTTTTTAATTCTTCAACTACTCTATAGCTTTCTTTGTTATGACGTAAAGAATGAAAACAAGGTTGTTTTAACAAATTTCCGGCAAAGAGTAAGCGTGTTTGGATATTATATTTCTCGAGATGCTCTATGAGATCTTTGCGTTTAAAAGGAGCGTGGGGTTTGATAGTCAAAAGAAAACCGAACCAAGAGGGTATGCTGTTATCTTCAGCTTGTGGTAAATAAAATACTGTTTCTAAATCAGACAGTTGTTCTTTGAGAAAGCTCCAGTTTTTTCTTCTTGCTTCTATAAAAGCCGGAAGCTTGCGTAATTGAGCACAACCTATAGCTGCCTGCATATCGGTTACTTTTAGGTTATAGCCGAAATGAGAATAGACATATTTATGATCATATCCAAAAGGGAGTTGTCCGTGTTGTTGGTTAAAACGATGTTGGCATGTATTGTCTTTTCCAGAAGCACAATAACAATCTCTTCCCCAGTCTCTCAAAGAGGCTAGGATGCGTTTTAGCAAGGGATTGTCGGTATAAACGGCTCCCCCTTCGCCCATGGTTATATGATGAGGGGGGTAAAAACTTGAAGTGCCGATATCACCTATGGTTCCAGTATATTTCCATTCTCCATTTAAACAATACTTTGAGCCTAAGGCATCACAATTATCTTCAATGAGCCACAGTTTATGAGCTTCGCAGAATGATTTTAAAGTATGTAAGTCAAAAGGATTACCAAGGGTATGAGCTAACATAACTGCTTTTGTTTTAGGAGATAGTGCCTTTCCCAACAAGCTAGTATCTATATTATACTGGGGTATTTTTACATCAAGAAAAACAGGGATAGCACCATACTGTATGATGGGGGCAACCGTAGTCGGAAATCCGGCTGCTACAGTAATCACTTCATCGCCCCTTTGAATACTTCTTTCTTTGAGTAAAGGTGATGTTAAAGCCGTAAATGCCAACAAATTAGCCGATGAGCCTGAATTTGTCAACAAACAATATTTTATATTAAGAAAACGGGCCATTTCATGTTCAAAAGCTTCGGCATATCGTCCGCTCGTTAACCAAAAATCTAAGGAAGCATCAACCAGGTTCAACATTTCTTCTTCGTTAAACTTTCGACCTCCGTAGACAATGCGATCCCCTGGAATAAATGGGGCCTCTGAAGCATAAGTTTCTTGATAATATTCTTTTACTAATGATAGTATTTGTTCTCGTTTAGTCATTATTAATTTTTATGTTTGTTGTTTTATCATGATGAACGATTCTCTTTGAAGTATCTTTTTTTAGATAGATGCTAAGTAAGTTGTAATTTGATGTAATGTAAAATCATGCATGTTTTTATGTTTTTCATAAAAACATTTATACCATTGTATACTAAATTCTAATGCTGATTTTGCGTTCAGTTTGGGTTCCCAGTTTAATTGGGTTTCGGCTTTTTCAATACATAAGGAGAGCAGGGAAGCTTCGTGAGGTTGATTGGATAAGTTTTCAAAAACTATATCACCTCCACCCCATATGTTTACAGCCAATTCAGTCATATCTTTTACTGTCAACACATCTTGCGGATAGGGACCAAAATTATAAGCTTCTCCATAATTTGGAGGGTTTTCATACATTTTCTTGGCTAAGAGTAGGTAAGCGTATAAAGGTTCCAATACATGTTGCCAAGGACGTACTGCATGTGGATTACGAATGCGAACAGCCTCTTTAGCGGCAAAGGATCGTACGATATCAGGTAACAATCTGTCGGAAGCCCAATCACCACCACCGATAACATTGCCGGCGCGTGCCGATGCAATAACTTTATGGTGTTTTTTATAATCTTTCGGATTAAAAAAAGATTTCCTATAAGAATCTATCAGTAATTCAGCGCATGCCTTGCTGCTGCTGTAAGGATCATATCCCCCCAAGCGATCCTGTTCACGGTATGCTTGGCCATTTTCATTGTTCTCATACACTTTGTCTGTAGTAATCATTACTGCTACACACGGTTTTTCAATAAAGCGTATACCATCAAGTACGTTGGCTGTTCCTAAGGTGTTTATTTCGAAGGTTTCAGCCGGTATTTCGTAAGAAGTACGTACAATGGGTTGAGCTGCCAAATGGATGACAATGTCCGGTTGACATTTTTTGATATGATGATGTAATAAAGCGGTATTTCGAATGTCGCCTATGATAGATTTACATAATGCATCTCCTTCAATACTATCATATAAATTAGGTTGAGTGGGAGGTAACAAAGCATATCCTGTAATGTCAGCTCCCAGCTTATTTAATAATGTGATAAGCCATGAGCCTTTAAAGCCGGTATGACCCGTAATAAATACTTTTTTATGTTGATAAAATGTTTTCATGATAGTGTTTCATACTATTTTACATCACTCAAGAATTAACTCCACACTTTCCAAGGAGCTTTGTTTTCTTTCCATAAATCATTTAATTCATTACAATCGCGAAGGGTATCCATAGGCTTCCAAAAACCTAAATGTTTAAATGCATGTATTTGCGATTTTTTCATCAATCTTTCCATGGGTTGACGTTCAAACATTTCATAGTCTCCCTCTAAATAATCGAATAACTGTGGTTCACATACAAAAAACCCGGCATTAATCCAAGTTCCTGATTCGACTGGTTTTTCGATAAATGACTTCACTTCTTCGTTTTGAATATCTAAAACTCCCAGATGTCCTCCTGGTTGATATGCCATCATAGATAAGCATTTTCTTGATTCTCGATGAGCTCTTATCGTGGCTGTAATATCAACATCGGAAACTCCATCTCCATATGTCAACAAAAATGCTTCATTGCCAATATATTTTTGAATTCGTTTAATGCGGCCACCCGTCATTGTATGAAGACCGGTGTCTATCAAGGTTACTTTCCATTTTTCAGAACGATTGTTCAGTACTTCAAGGCTATTATCCGATAAATCAACGGTTAAATCGCAATTGTGAAGAAAATAATTGGCGAAGTATTCTTTGATAACATACTGTTTATATCCGCAACATATGATAAATTCATGAAATCCGTAATGACTGTAAATTTTCATAATGTGCCATAAGATGGGTTTTCCTCCTATTTCTACCATGGGTTTGGGTATCAAATGCGTTGTTTCACTTAATCGGGTGCCGAATCCTCCGGCTAAAATTACGACTTTCATATATTTTAACGTATCTTAATTATTTATAATCAATTTAAAATATTTTTTTATGTATAAATCTATGCAAAAGTACTAAAAAATATTATATAAAGTCGATTTGTTACTATTAGCTTATTTTTATTTTTATCATACAAAAAGGTAAAATAAATTTTAGCTTTTGGAGTTTAATATTATAATTTCTTATTCCATTCTAACATGCTTGTATGAGAACTTTTAAACCATCTGTTGCATAGGGGAGGGAATATACATATACAAGCAGATTATGCATTTTAAAACAATAAATTTTTACAATGGTATATTTGTTATAAATAAAAAAATGTACCTTTGCATTTTAATACGCAATGATAAGGTGTAAATAACATAAAGAACCAGGTATGCAGTTAAAATATTTCATTAGCATAATACTCATTAGTACAAACATTTACCTTTTCGCACAAAGCGAAAATAAAACCGTAAACGACTCAAGTGCTTGCGTGGAAGTAGACCCAATTTTAGAACAATTGAATGCCGTCAACGAAACTTGGTATGCCAAAAAAGTCCTTTACCACGAAACCTCTCAAGCTGCCTTTGCATGCAAGGATATTCCTACTAATGATGTTGATTCTATAATGTATTTTCGATTAAAAGCAATAACCGACGAAACCTTGTTCCCCTTGGTTTACAACAATCATATTCGAAATTACATAGATTTATATACACGTAGATACAAGAGTTTGTCATTATTATTGGGTTTTTCTAAATATTATTTTCCCATGTTTGAGGAAGCCTTAGACCGATACAACTGTCCACTCGAATTAAAATACCTGGCAGTCATAGAATCGGCTTTAAATCCTACGGCTGTATCCAGGGCTGGGGCTACCGGTTTGTGGCAGTTTATGTATAATACAGGCAAGATGTACGATTTGCAAGTCAGCACTTGGGTTGACGACAGGCGCGATCCTTTAAAAGCGACTGAGGCAGCCGCAAAGCATTTACGCGATTTGAGCGAGATGTTTTGGGGTGATTGGGTACTCGCTATAGCCGCTTATAATTGTGGACCGGGCAATGTGACTAAAGCCATACAACGCTCCGGTGGCAAAACGGATTTTTGGGAGATTTATAATTACCTGCCCAGCGAAACTCGTGGATATGTGCCTGCTTTTTACGGGGCTATGTATGCTATGAAATACTACGATAAATACGGCATTACGCCGGCAGATGTAAAATTCGATCTTACAGATACCATACATATAACAAATAAACTTCATTTCCAACAAATTGCCGCTGTAATAAACATACCCGTCGAAACCTTGATTATGTATAATCCTCAATATAAAAGAAATGTAATTCCGGCAGCGAATCAAACTTTGGTGCTGTCTTTACCCGTTGAATACATAAGCTCTTTTATCGCTCATAAAGATAGTATTTACAATTACAACACCCACGTTTATTTCCCATCAGGCACTATTTCTGAAGCCGCCTTTGCTTCGGCTGACGAGGCTACTTCATCCGGTAAATACAAGTATCATACCGTAAAAAGAGGGGAATCCCTATCCATCATTGCACGTCGCTACGGAATTTCCCTAAGTGAACTGAGTCGGATGAACAATAGAAAATCAACAATGATACATCCCGGCGATAAATTGATCGTAGGGTATATCAAAGTATCTGTCGAAAAGAAAACGACACCCAGCGATGCTAAGCCCACACTCGATACAGCATCCTTAGCCATACAAAATACCGACTCATTACAACAGCAACCTAAGGATACATTGAGCGTTCCTACCTTAAACAAGGAATCAAACATATTGGAAGACAATACAAGCTATATCGTTTATAAAGTGGGAGAAGGCGATACCCTATGGAGTATTTCCAAACGATTTCAATCCGCTTCGGTGGAGGAAATCCGCAAAATAAATAATATGGAATCCAATGAACGTTTGACGGTGGGTAAGACCTTGCGTATTCCTAAATAATGATGATAGCAACACTTCAGCGCATTGATCTTGATACAGGAGGCATCTTACTTGTCCATAAGCCTTTACGTTGGACTTCTTTCGATGTTATAAACAAAATCAAGCGCGAACTCAAAAAACTACATCCGAATAAGAAATGTAAAATAGGTCATGCCGGGACTTTAGATCCCCTAGCCGATGGCCTGTTAATTATATGTATAGGCAAATACACTAAGAGAATTCAAGAATTCCAACATTTAAACAAACGTTATACCGCTACTTTAGTGGTAGGGGCAAGTACGAAAAGCCATGATTTGGAACACGAACCGGAGAATTTTCGTCCCTATGATGCCCTAACACTCAAAAAAGTAGAAGAAATCTTTCAGTCCTATATAGGACAGATCAAACAAACCCCTCCTCATTTTTCAGCCGTAAAGATTAAAGGGAAAGCTTCTTTTGAATATGCACGCAAGGGGCAGGAGGTTGAACTTACACAGAAAGATATTGTGATACATTCCATACGTATCCTGCGTTTTGATTTACCCGAAATTGAGATTGAAATATCCTGTAGTAAAGGTACATATATACGTTCTTTGGTACGTGATGTGGGTGAAGACCTTGGTTGTGGAGCCTATCTCTCCGCATTGCGACGTACGGCCATAGGGGATTTTACACTCGAAAACGCACTTACTATGAACGATTGGCTCGATAAATCTAACGTAAAGCCTCTTGGACGAAAAAAGAAACGTTTTGAATTATAAAATGGATACATATGCATACATCCCTTCAATCAGCATGGAATCATGCAGCTTATAACAAAGAGTTTACAACTCCTTTACAGCTTGATTTATTAGAAAAGTATATACCTAAAAGCGCTCGTATACTCGACGTCGGATGTGGCTATGGTCGTAGCTTGCATGAATTATATTGTAACGGATATCTACATCTTCAGGGGATTGACTTTTCTGAAAAAATGATTGAACGATCAAAAAAACAATATCCATATCTATCCGTCGACCTGCAAACATCGCCCGATGTCAGTTTTGAAGACTACAGCTTCGATGCCGTAATCTTGTTTGCCGTACTTACTTGCATTATCGAAAATGAAGCACAAATACACCTGTTAAAAGAAATAAAACGTGTGTTAAAACCCGATGGAATCATCTATGTCAATGATTTTCTTTTAAATACTGACCAGAGAAACCTAGATCGTTACCGTAGTTTTAAAGAGAAATATCCTACTTACGGTGTATTTGAACTTCCCGACGGTTTGGTATTGCGTCATCATTCTTTGGAATGGGTTCACACTTGCTTGGCTTCGTTTCAAGCTTTGCATTTCGAAATACTATCGTTTCCAACCATGAATGGAAACAAGTCGAATGGCTATTGTTTCATAGGGAAAAATTTGTCGGGTATCGCATAAAAAAATACATTTTCAAGCCGAATATATGCCAAAACAAGCGAAATACCTATCCTTTTTATTTGCTATTCTTTCCTTTTTTCAAACAAATAATGAATATAATTTACAGTAAGTCTATTCATTAAAAATAAAATAAAAAGAACTTGCATTTTCATTAAAATAGCTTTACTTTTGCATCAATATTTCCTGTAGGATGTATTTCACATCGCGGAGTAGAGCAGTGGTAGCTCGTCGGGCTCATAACCCG
>DHTG01000092.1:36538-42589 GCA_002411545.1 Bacteroidales bacterium UBA5266
GAGGTCGCAGGTTCGAATCCTGTCTCCGCAACCACAAAAGAACCATGTCAATCTGAGAGATGGTTCTTTTTTATATGTAGAAATATCATAATAAATTATAGTATCTATCGTTAAACTATGTATTAAAAATAATTTACGATTGAAAAAAATTGCCCTTATACTATTTTTAACGATATTATTCACAGGTCCTTTAGCTTTTTTACAAGCACAACATAGGCCACAGAAAGCACCTAATTTAGCTCATTACGATAAAAAGAAATTTCATTTCGGATTTATGTTAGGTTATAATCATGCTGATTTCGCTATTAAACCCAAAACCAATTTAAATGATTTCGATTCACTGATGATAATAGAAACGCATCCTATGAGTGGATTTAACATCGGCATAGTATCCGATTTGCATATGGGTGAACATTTTAATTTGCGTTTTATTCCCGAGATTTCATTGCTTGATCGTAACGTAGTATACAATATGACTTACAAAAACAATAGCCTTTATAAAGTCCAAAAAAAAATAGAATCGGTTAGTTTGGATTTTCCCGTTTTATTAAAATTTAAATCTATTCGTATACAAAATATGCGTTTTTATGTTATTGGAGGCCTACAATACAGCATAGATTTGGCTTCGCAAGCAAAAAAACAAACACAAAATAAAGATATTGTTAAATTAAAACTATTACGTACCGATTTGCAATCACAGGTAGGTGCGGGCATCGACATGTATATGAATATGTTTAAATTTTCTATTGAATTTAAAATGTCATACGGCATGTTGAATCTCTTAAAAAATGATGACAATGTATATACAAACAGCATAGATCATTTAAAAGCTAAGATTTTTCACCTATCGTTTTTATTTGAATAAAGATAAAAAGTATGAATACAAGATGTAAATTAAGTGTTAATATCAATAAAATAGCCACTTTACGTAATGCACGCGGAGGTAATTTACCCGATGTATTGAAAGTAGCCACAGATTGTGAACGTTTCGGAGCTCAAGGCATAACCGTGCATCCTCGTCCTGATGAACGTCACATCCGTTATCATGATGTTCGAGATCTAAGACCTCTTATTACAACCGAGTTTAATATCGAAGGCTATCCTTCCGATGCCTTTATTGCCTTGGTCTTGGAAGTACAACCGCATCAGGTTACTTTAGTTCCCGATCCTCCCGATGTGCTGACATCCAATGCCGGATGGGATACGGTGAGACATGCCGACTTCTTAAAGAAGGTAATTCATGTGTTTCATAGCAAGGGCATACGAACATCAATATTTGTAGAAGCCAATCCCCTTATGATACGACATGCCGTAGCATGTGGCACGAATCGCGTTGAACTCTACACCGAATCTTATGCACGTAATTATACCTCCCATCGCGAAACTGCCATTCAGGATTTCATACTAGCGGCAAATGCAGCCCATGAAGTGGGATTAGAAGTGAATGCCGGTCATGACCTCAATCTCGAAAATCTGGCTTATTTCTATCAACACATTCCCTTTTTAAAAGAAGTGTCCATCGGTCATGCCCTGATTTCAGATGCTCTTTACTACGGCTTACAAAATACCATACAAATGTATTTAAACCAGTTAAAGCTGCCGTCTTAAAATTTTATTGCCTGCATTCTGATATGAACCATTTTTTGTTTATTTTTGCAAGTCCTTTCTATAAGGAATAAACATCAAGTCATAAAAGAATGAAAACATTACTGACCAGAACACTTACAGGGCTACTTTTTGTGGCTGTTGTAGTTTTTGCCATACTAAGTAAGCCGCTTGTTTTGCTAAATGTATTTCTGGTTTTTGCTTGCATTGCCTTGTATGAGTACCGTAGTTTATGGAACGTAAAACAAATTTACCTATCTCCTTTATTTTTTGTCATTGCCTTGTTATTATATCTTTTTACAGGATACATTGCCTTGTGGAAGATAGTGGTATATAGAAATATTTTTCCATATTTGCTGCTTGGACTCTTATTGCTTCTTCCCATCGTCGAATTATTTCACAAAAAAGAAAGCGCTCCCTTAGGAGTTATAGCGGCTCAGTTGGGAGCTATGATATTTATTGTATTACCTTTGGCTTTGATCAATCATTTTTTATTGATTGATCAAGGGAAATGGATATTACTTGCCATGTTTATTATGATTTGGTCCTATGATACTTTTGCCTATTGTATTGGAAGTTTAATAGGAAAACATCCATTATTTCAGCGCATTTCTCCCAAAAAATCATGGGAAGGGAGTATTGGCTCGGCCATACTTACGTTGGTTTTTGCCTATTTTTTTAGTTATTTTTTCCCCTCCGTTGCCATTACCTCTTGGCAATGGGTAGCCATGGGAGGCATCGTGGTGTTGATGGGAACATTAGGCGATTTGAGTGAATCGATGTTTAAACGTTGGATAGGGGTGAAAGATTCCGGCTCAATATTGCCCGGACATGGAGGAATATTAGACCGTTTTGACTCACTTATTTTTGTTGCACCTTTTGTTTTAATCTATTTACATATTATTTATACGTATTAAAATCTGAAAAAATGAGAATACACAGAGAAGGTTATCGCATTATCGTGAGTGTGTTTGCCCTATTGGTAGTTGCCTCGGCAATTGTTACGGCCAATGTCGATTCAAAAATTCCTCAGTTTATTATGTATACGGTTTGCATCTTTTTCTTTTATTTTATTGTGCGTTTTTTTCGTGTTCCCAGACGATCGTTTACCAAAGATGAAAATGCCATTTTTAGTCCAGCTGATGGCAAAGTGGTGGTGATTGAAGAAATCGACGAAGATAAATATTTTCATGAAAAACGTATAAAAATATCGATTTTTATGTCGGCTTTCAATGTACATGTAAATTCCTATCCGATATCGGGCGAAATCAAACAAGTAGATTATTTTCCGGGTAAACATATGATAGCTTGGTACCCGAAGTCCTCTGATTTAAATGAACATGCCAGTGTTATTATAGAACATGCCAATAAAAAAACCATATTGGTAAAACAGATTGCCGGTATGATTGCACGGCGCATCGTGTGTTATTCCAAGGTAGGACAACACATCCATCAAGGCGATGAAATAGGAATCATCAAAATGGGTTCACGCGTCGATATCCTCCTTCCACTTGATGTCAAAGTGGATGTGGAATTGGGAGAATCGGTACGTTCTAAAAAAACCATATTGGCCTATTTCACCTAACCCTCTCGACTCCTTGATATGGAAACTATCTTATTTTTAGATATAGAAACGGTGCCGGCATATGCCACTTATGCTGAACTGCCCGAATGCATGAGAAAATGCTGGGATAAAAAAGCCAATGTTTTAAAAAAGAACGATGAAGATACTCCCGAGTCCTTATATCAACGTGCCGGAATCTATGCCGAATACGGTAAAATCGTGTGCATTTCCGTTGCCTATATCCGTAAAGATAAACTGCGTATTAAATCTTTTTATGGGGAGAATGAAAAGGATGTACTAAACGATTTTGCCGATTTGCTGAATCGCTATTTCAATGCGTCCCAACATTATCTTTGTGCACACAACGGTAAGGAATTTGACTTCCCTTATCTCTGTCGTCGCATGTTGATTCATAAAATACCCCTTCCCTTCCTTTTGAATGTTTCGGGTAAAAAACCCTGGGAAACTGCTTTTTTAGATACCATGGATATGTGGCGCTTCGGTGATTATAAAAATTATACCTCGCTCGAAGTATTGGCTTTGCTTTTTAATATAGATACACCCAAAGACGATTTAGACGGTAGTATGGTAGCCCAAACCTATTGGGAACATCATGACCTGGAACGTATTAAAACTTACTGCGAAAAAGACGTCCTCACCATCGTTCAATTGTATTTGTCCTATCAAGCAAAAGATTTATTAAAAAAAGAAGACATTATTTATAAGTAATTGAGAAAAAACTGTCGGCTATCAGTTCTCAGTTTTCACCAGTGCGTTTACATACTACTTTTATTTAATCGTAGCGAATGCAGAGATGTTAGCTAAAGAACGCAAAGATTCAAATTCACAAGCATCGAAATTCTTAATTTGTAATTATGTATAATCAAATGGTAAAATTTGCAAGACGTTATATGTTATGTGTTGAAAAAAAAAGAACTACCCTTGCGGATAGTTCTCCAAATAAAGTCATGAAATATTTTTTATTTAACCTCTTCGAAATCGACGTCGGTTACGGGTTCATCTTTTTTCGGTTCTTCGCTTTGGGGTTCCGGACCGCTTTGCTGTGATTGCGATTGTTGATTTTGTGCGTTATACATTTCTTGAGAAATGCTTTGCCACAATTGATTCATTTCATTCATGGCGGCATCAATACCCGCGAAATCTTTGTTTTTATGTGCTTCTTTCAAACTTCCCAATACGTTCTCGATACCGGCTTTTTTGTCAGCGGGAATTTTGTCACCGTATTCTTTCAATTGTTTTTCGGTATTAAAAATCATAGCATCGGCTGTATTGAGTTTATCTATTTCTTCTTTCAATTTTTTATCGGCTTCGGCATTGGCGGCAGCTTCGTTTTTCATTTTTTCGATTTCGCTGTCGGTTAGTCCAGAAGAAGCTTCGATACGAATTTTTTGTTCTTTACCCGTAGCTTTGTCTTTAGCGGTAACGTTCAGAATGCCGTTGGAGTCGATGTCGAATGTAACTTCAATTTGAGGCACTCCACGAGGAGCAGGCATAATGCCGTCGAGGTGGAAACGTCCGATACTTTTATTTCCGCTGGCCATGGGACGTTCTCCTTGTAAGACATGAATTTCGACCGATGTTTGATTGTCTGCCGCCGTTGAGAACACCTCTGATTTTTTTGTCGGGATGGTGGTGTTGGCTTCGATCAAGCGGGTCATTACGCCACCCAAGGTTTCAATTCCCAATGACAAGGGGGTAACATCTAATAACAATACGTCTTTGACTTCACCGGTGAGGACACCGCCTTGAATAGCCGCTCCAACAGCCACTACTTCGTCGGGATTCACGCCTTTGGAAGGAGTTTTTCCGAAGAAATCTTCCACTATTTTTTGGATAGCGGGGATACGGGTCGAACCACCTACCAAAATTACTTCGTTGATATCCGATGCTTTAAGACCGGCATCGCTCAAGGCTTTTTTACAAGGCTCGATGGTAGCACGTATCAAATGATCGCATAATTGTTCAAATTTAGCACGGCTTAAGGATTTCACCAAGTGTTTGGGAACTCCGTCAACGGGCATGATGTAGGGTAAATTTATTTCGGTCGATGATGCGCTCGATAATTCAATTTTTGCTTTTTCGGCAGCTTCTTTCAAGCGTTGGTGTGCCATAGGGTCCTTGCGTAGGTCGATATTAAATTCCGATTGGAATTCTTGGGCCAACCAGTCGATGATGACATGATCGAAGTCGTCGCCACCGAGGTGGGTATCGCCATTGGTTGATTTGACTTCAAATACGCCATCGCCTAATTCCAAAATAGAAATGTCGAAGGTACCTCCTCCCAAATCAAATACAGCCACCTTCATATCCGACATTTTCTTGTCCAATCCGTAGGCCAAAGCGGCAGCAGTTGGTTCGTTGATGATACGTTTAACCGTTAATCCGGCAATTTCTCCGGCTTCTTTGGTAGCTTGACGTTGCGAATCGCTGAAATAGGCTGGCACGGTGATGACCGCTTCGCTCACTTCTTGTCCTAAATAATCTTCGGCTGTTTTCTTCATCTTTTGAAGTACCATAGCCGATATTTCTTGCGGTGTATACATGCGATCGTCAATCTTCACCCGAGGGGTATTGTTGTCGCCTTTTACAACGGTATAACTTACACGTTTTACTTCTTTATCTACACGATCAAAGGTTTCGCCCATAAATCGTTTAATGGAAGAAACCGTTTTTTTAGGATTGGTAACCGCCTGACGTTTGGCCGGATCGCCTATCTTGCGCTCTCCGTTATCCAAAAAACCAACAATGGAGGGAGTGGTCCTGTTGCCTTCGCTGTTAGGGATAACTACAGGTTCGTTTCCTTCCATTACTGCCACACATGAATTGGTGGTACCTAAGTCTATTCCTATTATTTTTCCCAT
>DHTG01000063.1:0-12182 GCA_002411545.1 Bacteroidales bacterium UBA5266
CACCACCTTCAATAAATTTATCTTTCAAAACCTGATTAAAAGATTTTTCAGCTGCAGTTTCTTCTTCGACCTCGGCTGCAACTGATTCAGCGGCTACTGCTTCATTTTCTGCATTGGGCTTTACCGCAGCTTCTGTATCTGTTGTATTGGCTTTGGCTTGTTCTTCTTGTGCATATGCTACATTGGATGATCCAAATGTTATAAAACTTGCGATTGCTAATAAGGCAAATAACTTTTTCATACTAATGCTTTTTAATTTTATTTTTTACGTCAATTTTTTATTATTTATATCTGGCGGAGAGACAGGGATTCGAACCCTGGAAGCGCTTGTGGCACTTACACACTTTCCAGGCGTGCTCCTTCGACCACTCGGACACCTCTCCTGTATTTAATTTTCAGAGCGCTAAATTACTAAAAATCTTAATAAGAAATCTCCTTTTTTGTTTTTTTTTATTCAACAGCCTATATGTTTTTAAAATTCTATTTAACAAGTGTTTATTATATGATATATGGAAATTAAAGGCGTTTTTAGGTTTGATTTTTTGTCTCTTTTGTTAGAATGATGACATAAAAACATCTTTCCTCTCTTTTTTTAGTGAAAGCTTATGTTTTTATAGCTTAAATAAATGTTTAGCGTTTGTACTGGTTATTTGAGCTACTTCGTCAATACTTATGTTTTTCAGTTTGGCTAATTGTTCGGAAATCAGAGGAATGTAGTTACTTTGATTGCGTTTGCCACGATAGGGGACAGGGGTAAGAAAAGGAGCATCCGTTTCCAATACTAAATAACGTAAAGGTATTTGTTTTACGACTTCTTGTATGCCAGAGTTTTTATAGGTAAGCGTACCACCTATGCCAAGGTAAAAACCTTTTTCAATTACTTTTTTAGCTTGATTGATATCTCCCGAAAAGCAATGAAAAATACCTTTGAAATTTGCCTTAGGATATTCATTCAGTACATGTAATATTTCAGCAAATGATTTACGCGAATGAATAATTAGAGGTAAATCGTGTAGTAAAGCAAAATCAATTTGTTGCTTGAATGCCATGATTTGTTCGTTGATATAGGTTTTATCCCAATATAAGTCAATGCCAACTTCTCCAATGGCAAGGTATAACTCAGAATCATATTGATTAAGAATATAGTCTAATTCTTCTTGATAATTGCTGTTTACATCTGAGGGATGTAGCCCTAACATAGGATAGCAATGTTTTGGATAGGTACGACATACCTTTATCATAGGAATAATTGTTTCTCGATTTATGTTGGGTAATAGCAAAGTATTAACATTTGCACTTATGCTTGCCTGCAAAACTTCATCTCGGTCTTCATCAAAATCGTTCAAATAGAAATGGCAATGTGTGTCGACAAATTCCATATCATGAGCGTTTTAATAAAGGATGTTCAAATAAGTTTGAAAAATCCTCTTCGGGTTTTACTAAAAAAGTATTAAATCCAAGCAATTGAGCTGTTTGAATGTTTTTTTCTCCGTCTTCCAAAAAAAGACTTTCTTCTGGTAGAATTCCAGCATCGTCAAGCATCATTTCAAATATTTTTTTATGGGGTTTGCACACTTTCATTTCAAACGAAAGATAGAGTTTATCGAAATAATCTTCTATGCGAGAGCCGTATGTATGGAAATAGGATTCACAACTATAATTATAAATCATCTCGTTGATATTGCTCAAAAGGAATAGCTTATAATGCTTACGTAAGGTAGACAGGAGTGCTAATTTGTAGCGGGGTAAATCGACCAAAAAAGAAAAAAAAGCTTTTTTTATCTCTTCGTCGCTTATGGCATGTTGACTCATGTTACGTATACTATTGAGAAATTCGCGGGAACTGATTTTGCCTTCTTCGAATAAGAGAAATATTCCTTTCTGGCACCAATTGTTTAATAATTCAGCCACGGCCGGTATGCCTAAGTCGGCAAAAGCTTTTATGCTTCTGTCTTTATTGAGATCGATAAGGACACCTCCAAAATCGAAAATGAGTGTTTTTATGACAGTAGTTTTTTCTGTTAGGTGTAATCTTTCTGTTAATAATGGATCCATATATGCATTGATTTCTTTCCATTATAAAAACTGAATGCGTTTTGTTTTATTGTTTAGGTTCGAAAAGAAATGAGTAAATCATAGATTATGAGGAATAAATGGATGCGAATGAAAGACTGAGTAAGTAGTGTTTTATTGTGTTTTATTATGTGTAAAAAAAGCTTTTTTGCCTATTTTAGTGATTACTTTATAACATAACACAGCTGCCAAGACATCGGATGATTTATCGTAAGGATTGGGACAAAGTTCCACGATATCGAATCCGACAATACGTTTAGAAGCATTTACTTTTGTTATAAAATCAATTACTTGCCACCAATTCATTCCACCGGGCAAGGGAGTTCCGGTTGAGGGTAGGATGGAAGGGTCGAAACAATCAAGGTCGATGGTAAGATAAACGTTATCTTTTAATTTTTCGATGGCTTTATCCATCCAGCTATTATCGGATCGCATCTGATGTGTGTAAAAAATAGCGTCTTTATCAATAAATTCTTTCTCTTCCGTGCATACATTTCGTATGCCTACTTGTACAATATTTGTGAGTGCTTTAGCCCTGTGCATCACGCAAGCATGGTTGTAGATGGAATTATGGTATTCAGGACGTAAATCGGCATGAGCATCTAACTGAAGTATACTCATGTTTGGATATTTTTCGGCATGGGCTTGCATAGCTCCTATACTTATACTGTGTTCACCGCCGAGGACAACCAAGGTTTTGTTTTCGTTTATGTAATGTTTTGCTCTTTGATAAACAGCTTGAACAACTTGTTCAGGACTTTGATTTTCAGTGACGGCTTTAGCCGTATGTATACCACAACTGTATATTTCAATATCTTCTTCTATGTCGTATAATTCAATGCTGTCGGATGCATCAATGATGGCTTGGGGCCCTTTATCGGCGCCTTTTACAAAGGTACTTGTTCCATCATAGGGAACAGGCAATATGACAACTTTTGCTTTATCATAGTCGTTATAGCTTGAAGGCATATCTAAAAAGTAGTCCATTGACTATTGTTTTTAAGTCGTAATTGTATTTTTTTATGTGCTGATTTATATCCTTCTTTGTTAAGTAATGCAAACATATTTTGTTTATATGCTTCTACTCCAGGTTGGTCGAAAGGATTCACTCCTAAGGCATAACCGCTGATTGCACAAGCAAGCTCAAAGAAATATATTAAAGCACCCAATGTTCTTTCGCTTATGGTTTCCAGTTCAATTTCGATAATGGGAACCCCTCCATCTTGATGAGCTAAAATAGTTCCGGTTTTTGCCTCACGGTTGATAGCCGAAATACGTTTATCTGAAATATAATTTAGCGTGTCATAATTATCAGAGTCGTAAGGTATTTTACAGCGTTTGGTGGTTTCTGCGACCGATAAAACAGTTTCAAAAACAATGCGTTGACCTTCTTGCATATATTGTCCCATAGAGTGTAAATCGGTTGTATATATTGCTCCGGCCGGAAAAATACCTTTCTGTTCTTTGCCTTCACTCTCGCCGAATAATTGTTTCCACCATTCAATGAAATAAAAGAGTTTAGGTTCAAAACTTGTCATAACTTCAATCAGATGTCCTTTATTTAACATGATATTGCGAAAAAGGGCATATTGTATCGATAAATTAGCATCCTTAGGTGTTTCTAATGATTTCGCCATCTCTTTAGCGCCTTGAATAAGCGCTTCAATATTAAATCCGGCCAATGCTATGGGGACCAGTCCAACCGGTGTTAAAACAGAATATCTACCTCCTACATCATCGGGTATAATAAAAGATTTATAGCCTTTTTGGTCTGCTAAACGTTTTAAAGCTCCTTTCTCTTTATCGGTGATGCATATGATACGTTTTTGTGCGCTTCGTAAACCGTATTTTTTTTCACAATGCTTTTGAAGTAAACGAAAAGAAACCGATGTTTCAGTAGTAGTACCGGATTTGGAAATAACTACTATGGAATAATCGACGGTATTTAGAAAATCCAATAAATCAGCATGATAGTCTTCCGAAAGATTATGTCCGGCATAAATAACTTGCATCTGATTTGTTGGAAAAGAAGGGCTTAATGCTTCGATAACGGCACGAGCTCCTAAATATGATCCTCCTATGCCGGTAAGGACGATGTATTTGGAAGCACTGCTTATGCTTTGCCTTAGGATTTGAATTTCACTTATTAATGCTTTTGAAGCTATGTTGTCAACATCCATCCACCCTAGGAAATCATTCCCTTTGCCTTGGCGGTTTTGTAATGTAGCATAAGATTCTAAAACTTTTTGTTCTAATTTTTTACTTTTAAACCGAGTGTGTTTTATTATTTTAATCATTTCGACAATATTTTAGTGAAGAGAGCCTCTCATGGGATTCGAACCCACGACCTACGCATTACGAATGCGTTGCTCTACCAGCTGAGCTAAAGAGGCATAATAGTTCTGCAAAAGTAGTAAATTTATTGATTATAATTCATGCCAACGCAATTTTTTTTCTTCAGTGTAAACGATCTTATTGTTATCGAGTAGCCACTGCAGAACCTTTACTGTTTTTTCTTCCGAGAAGTGCGTTTTTTCTATCAATTCGTCAATACTTACATCCGACTTTGTCAGTATAGGTTTTATGATATCCAATACATTGTCAAACTCTAAGGAAGAGAGCTCTATTTTATTCCTTTCCAAACATACATCACATTTTCCACAACGGATGCTTTCGCTTTCACCAAAATAAGCAAGTAATTGGCGACTTCGACATTTGGTTTGATTTGTTACGTATTGTATGACGGCATCGAGTTTTTCACGATCGCTTTGCATACGTTCTTTATAGATAGTTTCGGATAGCATAAGGTATTTCGATTCAAATCGATTAGCTAAGAAAACAATGCGCGGTAATTCCGTTTGGGGTTGATAAATGAGTATGCCCAAATGGTGTAGTTTATGAAGAACATCTATGATTGTTTGAAGAGGAATATTGGCACGTTTGGCTAATTCGTTTTCATAAATACGTGTAAAATCTGTTAATAACCCGGCATATGAACGCAATAACAATTTAATAAAGGCATCAAAATATGGATTTTCTACTTGAAAGCGATACAAATCTTCGCGGGAACAATGTATATATATCTTTGATGCGTTGGAATAGGGGTCGGTAAACACGATCAAACCGGCCTTTTCAACAAACTTCAACGCATGATAGGTGCTCAAGGGATTTTGTTTGTAAGTAGTAGCAAAATCGTTGTTATCGAATTCGAAGGAAAGGCCTTCTCCACTGCCTACAGGGATGCGATAATAATTGCATAAGGCCTGATATATATCTTGAATAAGAGGTAGCTCAGGATAACTTAGTTTAAATGTGTTTTCAAGATGGATGATGTCTGCTTGTTCATAAAGGAGAATGGCATATGCTTTTCTTTCATCTCTACCGGAGCGACCGGCTTCTTGAAAATAAGCTTCAAGCGTATCGGGCAAATCCATGTGAACTACAAAACGTACGTCGGGTTTATCAATACCCATACCGAAAGCGTTAGTAGCAACCATGATGCGATTTTTGTTTTTTGTCCACCAATGTTGTTTTTTATTCCTTAGTTCTACACTTAATCCGGCATGATAATAATCAGCCGATTCGTGATTTGATTTTAAAAACTGTGCTATTTCTTGTGTTTTACGTCGGTTTCTGACATAGATAATGCCGGAGCCCGGTGTTTTTTTTACAATCTTTAGTAAGCGTTTAAGTTTATTCTCTTCATGCATGGTAAAATAAATGAGGTTCGATCGCATAAAGCTTTTTTGAAACACATTTTCTTCTTTAAAGCATAGTTTTTCTTGAATGTCTTGAACTACTTTTGAAGTGGCGGTGGCGGTTAAGGCTAATACAGGTATATGTTTAGTAAACAAAGATCTAACATTAGCTATTTCTAAATAGGAAGGACGGAAATCATAGCCCCATTGCGAAATGCAATGCGCTTCATCCACGGCAAGCAAACAAACATTCATTTGTTGCAGGGAATTCTTCATCAAGGTGTTCTTCAAACGCTCGGGAGAAATATACAGTAGCTTCACTTCACCTCGGATACATCGAGTGAGTATCAGTTCAATTTCTTTGTTGTGCATGCCTGTATGTATAGTAGCGGCCGGAATATTTCTTCTTTGAAGGTTCTCTACCTGGTCTTTCATCAGGGAAATCAAAGGGGTTATTACTATACAGATGCCTTCCTGAGCAAGTGCAGCCACTTGAAAACAAATCGATTTTCCTCCACCTGTGGGAAGCAATGCTAAGGTGTCCTTGCCATCTAACACGGATAGAATGATTTCTTCCTGCAAGGTACGAAACTTCGAAAATCCCCAATATCTTTGTAAAATAGCTTTGATATCCATTTCCAGTTTTTTTTGCAAATATACGTAAAAATATTCAATATGTATTATTTTTACACGTTGAACTTTCTTCTTTTTGATGCAATAAACGGGGAAGCAAGAAATCCTTATAGATTTACATCCTGTGGAGGATACGTAATAATACCTCCGGCAATTAAGTCTTCTCCTTCGTACATAACCCCCGATTGACCCGGGGTAACCGCAGCTACAGGGTTGATAAACTGTCCTTTGATGTAGCCATCGTCTTGTGTAAGGGTGGCCATAGTGCCTGCATCGAGATACCTGATACGCACTAATGCTTCTAAATGTTGAGGAATGTTTGGATATTTGTGTAATACATAATCTTTCACGTAGATGTCGGTGGTAAACAAATCATTTCTTTCACCCAAAGTAACGGTATTGTTTATGGGGTCAATGGCATAGACATATTTACGTTTCCCAAAGGAATAGCGTAAGCCTTTGCGCTGTCCTATGGTGTAGTTAGGTAATCCCAGATGTTGTCCGAGAACGTTGCCCTTCATATCTAAAAAGTTACCGGGAGGATGTTTAGTCTCATAATTTTCTACATTCTCCTTGATAAATCTACGGTAGTCATTGTCGGGAATAAAACAGATTTCTTGACTTTCTCTTTTCTTAGAAAGTTTTTCAAAGCCTTTTTGTTTGGCAATATTTCGCACTTCATTTTTTGTCAAATCGCCCAAGGGGAATATTGTTTGAGCGAGGCATTCTTGGCTTAATTTCCACAGAAAGTAACTTTGATCTTTTTTAGGATCTATGCCTTTCTTTAAGAAATATCTGTTGTTTTCGAAGCCGATACGCGCATAATGCCCGGTTGCAATTTTGTCGCAATTCATGGCTTTGGCTACTTCTAATAAACGTCCCCATTTAATGGTAGCATTACACAATACACAGGGATTGGGTGTGCGACCTTGGGTGTATTCATAGATAAAATCTTGGATAACCGTTTGTTTAAAATCATCTCTTAAATCTAGGATATGATGTTCAAACCCTAAGGTTTCAGCCATTTGTTTTGCTTCTATCAATGTGTTGATATTGCAGCATCCGGTTTCTTTTTCCAAGCATGCCGTAGAAAGACTGTCGTATGCGCGAAAAGTAACTCCTACCAATTCATATCCTTGTTCAAGTAAAAGTATGGCGGATACACTGCTATCAATACCTCCGCTCATTGCCATGAGTACTTTTTGTTTTTTCATCTTTATTCGGCTGTGGGTGGTTTAGGATTATTGATTGCTTTCAGTAGTTTATAATACTCATCGTAAGTATACACTTCAAAATCGGGAGGATATAAGAGCAACACTTTAGCCTGATTGGGATTTGTTTTGTGGGGAATGAGTTTCTTCAAAGCATCGTAGGATGACAAGATGATTTCATTTACAAAAATAAAATACTCAACGGTTGCACATTTCGAAATACGCATAATATCGTCGTAGATGCTTATTTGTGAAGAATCTTTTAATTGTATGATAACGGTTTTAGGTGTTTTTTGGTAGAAGTATGCAATGGTATCTACGTTAAGTATAATCCATTGTGTTTGTGTTTGAAATCCCATATACATGGCAGTAGTTATTCCTTTATCGAAATATTCGATTTTTAATTCCTTCCCGTTTTCGTTATAGTTCACCCATTTGCCTTTCCGAAAGTCTTTTACATAAGTTCCTTTGTTCTTTAGCTTTCCGTTTTCGTAGTAGTTCTCAAACGAACCATGCATTTTGTTGTAGGAGTAAAACATCTTAGTCCTTAACGCACCATTGGTATAATAGTTTGTATACATACCGTGCTTCAGTCCGTTCACCCAATTAGTTTCTTCCAACAAGCTGCCGTCTTTAGCGGAGTAAATTTTAGAAACTCCATGCAACATCCCCTTGTTGTAGTTTTCTTCTGCAATTAATTGTCCACTTGAGTTGTAATACAGCCATTGGCCATCTTTAATCTTATTCCAGTAGGCACCTTCGGCATAACGTGTGCCGTTTTCATGGTATAAAGTAGTAGTAACTATCGGAGAATTAGGTTTGAAATATGAAATGTTTTTTATTTTTCCGTTAGGGTGGTAGTGGATAAACTCGCCGACAGGCTCTCCGTTATAGAAGCGACCTTCGTATTCCAACACCTTATTCGTAGAGTATTTTTTCCAATAACCATATTTCTTGCCGAATTTGTCGGTACGGTTCAACGTGTCGGTTTGTGAATAGCTTATGCCAATTATCCCGATTAATAGGATCGTTAATAAGTGTTTAATTTTTACGTATTCCATATGATATGTTGATGGCTTATGAGTTCAAAAAACGTGCAAAGATAAATATTTTTATCATTAATAATATCAATTTTATCAATAATAAAGGTTTTTGTAGCTACGTTATCCCTGCATAAATGCTAACATATAGATAATTTTAATATTCGTTGAATGGCTATTCACCATAAAAAATTTTTTTTGTGTTTTATCTTTTTGCTCTGTCAACAGCTGATTTTTGGGCAAAGCAAGCAAATTTTCAAGGGACGGATTATCGATTTCCTGATATCGCAGCCCTTGGAAGATAGCTACATCCATAATCTAAGTACGGGTGCTACGGTTTTCAGCAACGAAAAGGGCGATTTCTCGATAGGTGTGAAAGGCTGTGACACTTTAGCCATTACACGCGTAGGCTATAATCCCGAATTCATTATTCTGAACGATTCATTGCTGCAAATAAAAGACAGAGTGTATATACGTTTGTTGATGAAAGCCATACTCTTACGCGAAATCAAGATTTATGCCGTCAAACCTTATCCTGTTTTCGTGAAAGATTTAAGCAAAAAAGAAGAACATATTCTTGATATAGAGGGCATACATTTAAGTAAGGAAGAGAAAGAACAAATGGAAAAACAATCCTCGTCGGGAGGCAACATCTTAGCTGCGACGCCTCTGGCTCATCCCTTTACCTTCTTTTACGAACAATACAGCCGCAAAGCCCGTTTGAAAAGAGAATATGCCGATTTAATACAACATAATGACGAACTCAGTGTGCTTCAGCAGAAGTATAATCCCGATATCGTAAAGCAAATCACTAAACTCGAAGGTAATGAACTGGAGGATTTTATGGTTTATTGTTCGTTTTCTTATTATACCCTCGTCGTTTCAAGCAAACAAGAAATCGAAGCCATGATTTTCAATAAATTTCAACTCTACAAGAAAGAAAATGTCCGTCCTGAGTAACAAATCTTTGATATGCATTATGGGTCCAACGGCAAGCGGCAAAACCCGATTGGCGGCTAAACTTGCTTATGCTGTGGATGGTGAAATTATTAGCGCCGATTCACGTCAGGTTTATAAACACATGGATATCGGTACAGGCAAAGATTTACAAGAATATACCATCGATAATGTTGACATAGCTATACATCTTATTAATATAGTCCCTCACGGTTATCACTACAGTGTGTTTGAATATCAACGTGATTTTTTTCGTGTGTATGAAGAGATTCAAAAGCGAAACCGACAAGCCATTCTTTGCGGTGGAAGCGGCATGTACATCGATGCGGTGTTGAATAATTATCACTTACAGCCCGTTCCTGAAAATAAAAAACTACGGGAGTCCTTAGCGAAGCTCCCTATGCAATCATTGGTCGATATATTAACGTCTTATAAATCTTTACATAACACCAGCGATACAAGCGACCGCCAACGTCTACTAAGAGCTGTTGAAATACAGGCATATTATGCCGAAACGCCCACCAGTAATCGAACCTTCAACTTAGATCCTATACTGTTTTATATCCATTTCGAAAGAGATGTTTTGCGAAAACGTATTACCCAACGTTTGCACGACCGCTTGAAGAACGGGATGATACAAGAAGTTGAAAAATTGATGAATGATGGTTTATCGGCCGATCAGTTATTGTATTATGGTTTGGAATACAAACATATTGCCTTATATCTCACAGGTAAAGTTACCTATGAGGAAATGCAAGAAAAATTAATGATTGCTATTCATCAGTTTGCCAAACGACAAGAAACATGGTTTAGAAGAATGCAACGAAACGGCTTCCACATGCATTATGTCGAAGGCGCTATGACAGAGGACGAAAAGATGCACTTTATGCTTCAAACTTTGGGAAATTATACAGCTAATTATTTGAATAATGAAGACAAGTAACACATTCACTGCCTAAACAAAAACGTAACGAAACCCGTGCCAAGGGTTTTCTTTTTATGTTTTATAGGATAGTGATACATTCGCATCCCTGTGCATATCGTCTTGTTCGGATTATCACTCTATGTGCAATAAAATGTTAAAGTATAACTGAAAAATTACACCTATAAACAGAATAAATTTGATGTGTTTTCATTGTTGTTTTCTTATGTTTTACAATATCTTTCAATTTCATGCGCAACAAATTTAAAACGTTGCGGAACAAATTTTTTTTGTTCCGCAAGAAATGATCAACTGTTGCGCAACAAATGATCAACTGTTGCGCAACAAATGAAGGGTCCTTGCGCAACAAATTCAAGATGTATTTTTTTGTTAAAAAAACGATGTGTTTCCGGTGATAATTCGAAAAGCAAAACAAATGTAAGTAAAATAAAAACCGGCAAACATCACTATTAAATGTTTACCGGTTTCGTTCGGAGAATGGTATTATTATTCTTCTTCCTTATCCTTGACTAGTTCATAATCTAGAATTTTAAGCAAATTTTTCAAATCCTTTCCGGGAGTGAAAATAATGCTTGCACCCTTGATACATGATTCGTTCAAATCTTCTTTCAAGAGCACACCTTCACTATGTATGCTTATGCGCAAGCTTCCCAAATCACCTAAACGTATGATTTTTCCGTCGGCAAGCTCAATGGCCATAAACTCCACCAAACTACTCAAAACAGCCAAGACATCCGTCTTGTTTACTGTGGTAGCTTTACAAATGTAAGTGGATAACTTGAGTAAAGAATGCGATCCTGATGATAAGGCTAATGCGTAATACTTCTTTTCTCCGCCGCCTTCTACTCCGGGCTCCCCCCGAAGTATCGCTTTAAATTGTACAGACATAACAATTTGTTTTAAAGGGTTAATGTTTTAATGAATTATATGATGAAAGGTTATACCTTGCATTTTTTTTTTATTTTATTATGTTCTGTTAATCGTTCTCATATTTTTTTTATTATCTTATTCTACTTATAACATACGTAAAAATTCAAAAAAATGTTTCATTAAATTTGAAAAAAATAAAAATAAATTCAAATAAATATTTTAAAGTACTGAATTAAAGTAAAATAAAATAAAAATAAATTCAAATATTATTATTTATTGATATATATGTAAAAAAAAACTCACTATTATCCGATAAAATTTAACAGATTCTTCACTTCGCTTAGAATGACACTCCTTCATCATATGTAAAATTATTGTCATTCTAAGCGTAACGAGGTGAAGCGTAGAATCTGTACTAATATTGGAATTTATATCAGATAATAGTGAAATAAATTAAGAATTATTAAAAATATATCATCTTGTGATTGAATAAGAAAAATAACCGTGACAGTTGAAAGCATGGGCTATGTGTAATGCATAAGAATCTATAACTGAAGATATAAGCAGTTCTTGGATTGTGTTTACTATTAATGGGTAGAAACAAGTTAGATAAGATGAAGAAGATAATCCAATCATTCGTGAGAAAACAAAAAAAAGAGAGCAGTGCGAACTACTCTCTGATTTCATATTTTCATTTTCTTACCAATTCATAGTATTAGCAAACTAATGTTTTCACTGGTTTTTATTTCAATAGCGT
>DHTG01000063.1:12317-13267 GCA_002411545.1 Bacteroidales bacterium UBA5266
GTTAATACCCTTTATTTCAATAGTGTGACATGACCGATGTGTTCATGATCTTGTCCGGTAAAATCGCGTGCAACGATGCGGTATGAGAAGATGGTGGTTGTAGTTACGGGTTTTCCATTCACCGTGCCGTCCCAACCTTGTTCGGGGTCGGTGGTAGAGAATACTTTTTCGCCCCAACGGTTGTATATTTCTAACAAATAACCGTCTTTGAGATATTCAATCATTTCGGGTTTAAACACATCATTGAATCCGTCGTTGTTAGGGGTAAAGGCATTGGGTACGTATACTTTCAATTCTTCGTAAACATGTATTTTCTTGGTAATGCTATCGAAGCAACGGTTAGCATCTTCCACATACATGGTTACATAGTAATCGCCGGCTTCGGAGTAACTGGCACGGATAATACTGCCGCTTTCATGGGTATCGTCGCCGAGGTTCCATAACCAGATGATGGGTTTTCCTTTGGTATTATCGCTTAAGGTAAATATTAAGTTGGTTGCCACATTATAGCTGTTAGCCACAAAATCGGCAACGGGACCTTCCACAAAATTAACGGTAAATTCGGCGGAGTTTTCACAAACTTTGTCACTGACTACCACTTTGTAGATTCCGGTTTCTAAACTGTCGATGTAGGTTGTATTTCCTTTATCGGGCGTCCAACTGTAAGACAGAGAGTCGTTATAATCGATAGAGTCGTTTTGGTAGGCTTTGACCGAAATCCTCAAAAAGCCATCGGCGCGCTTACAATATTCAGGCGATATGGTATCGAGCGATATTTCCGGAATGGGATGGTCGAATACATGAGTTTGTACGGTGTCGGTACAATTGAGATTGTTTCCGGCTACGACGGCAATTCTATAATCGCCGGCTTTTAAGTTGTTTTTTTGTTCATCGGTAGTAGAAGGATCTAACACGGTACCGTTATAGAACCATGTGTATTCCAGCGGAGG
>DHTG01000063.1:13551-14744 GCA_002411545.1 Bacteroidales bacterium UBA5266
GTAACGGTATAGGTACCCGGACTTAAGTCGTAAATATCTTTATCTGTTACAGGCGGAGATGGGTATCTGTCGGAAGGGAATTGGTCGGAAATCCACGTATAGGAATAGGGAGGGGTACCGCCTTCGGCATGAATTTCGATAAATCCCGGCACACGGCAACGTTCTCCGACTAAAGTATCTTGGACAATAGTAACATCTTCGGGTTCTGTAATTTCTATGGTATCATAACGGAAGCAGTTTTGGTCATCGACGGAATATACGATATAAACACCTTTGGTCAGTCGATCTCTTTTTAAACCCGGAGAACCGTCAGTATAATTTCTATCACTCCAATAGTGAAAAATAGGAACTTGGAAATCTCCGGTCACTTTATCAATATTTATAGTTCCTGAATCATAGCCATAGCATGGATTGTTTTTGACAGTATATTCAATTTCAAATTCGAGGTCAAGCACCTCTACGGTATCGTATCCGATACACCCTCGAGCATCAGTACCTTTTAGCATATAAAAGCCTCCCCTGTCGATAATGGCTGAGGTGTCGGTTTGCTTTCTTTTCACATTTTCCCATTCATAGACATCGGCCCCTGAAGCGAAGATTTCGGTTTCGGTATATTTGCAAATGAGAGAAGGAGCCTCAATTTCGACCACGGGAGCGGGATAAGAATATACAATTACGGATGAAGTATCTGCACAACCGTTTTCGGTATATACGGTTAATAAAATCTTATAATGCCCGGTATCTTTAAAGGTATAAATCAGGGCGGAGTCTCCGGAAACATATTCTGTACCTGCATTTTCACTGATTTTAGAGATGTTCCAGTCCCAGTATGCCACGTCAGAGCCGGAGGCATAAGCAAACTGTGCCAAATGCACGGTAGTAGGATAACAAATATCTGTCAGGGAGTCGCAGGTAAAGTCTGGGGCGATCATGGTTTTTTCGATGACGCAGGATAGGTTAGAGGTACAACCGATAGCTGACTGCATGGTAACGGTATAGGTAGCTCCATCGGGTGGATTTTGTATGGATAGTTTTTGGTTATTCCCCACAACCCCTCCGTTAGGACCTCTCCACACATAAGAGACAAAACCTTCGGGAGCTTCCAAACGGGCTACGGTAGCCCCTTCGCAATATTGAACCTGGATTTCCATGGGTCGGCATTCCCCTACCACATATCCATAACCGTAATGTCC
>DHTG01000038.1 GCA_002411545.1 Bacteroidales bacterium UBA5266
TGCGGTTTTGTGGACAAAGGAGTAACTTCCATCGAACAGGAATTGCAAAGGATAATAGATATGCAAGAAGTAAAACATATATATAAACAATCATTTACAAACGTATTTAAATAATAATTATGGAAAGATATCTTCGTCAAATCATGTTGCCCGAAATCGGTGAGGAAGGACAACATTTAATCGGCAAAGCGTCCGTACTGTTAGTAGGTGTAGGAGGCTTGGGTTCGGTCATCAGTCAATATTTGGTAGCAGCCGGCATTGGAAGCTTGGGAATAGTGGATAAGGATACGGTTTCCTTGCACAACCTCCAACGGCAGATATTGTATCGCGAACCGCAAATAGGACTTCCCAAAGCATTGACGGCCAAACAATCCTTGCAAAAACTCAATTCCGAAGTAAACATCGAAGCTTATAATGTGAAGTTTACAAAAACCAATGGCCTGTCGTTGGCGGAAAACTACGATATCATTATCGACGGTACCGATAATTATACTACCCGTTATCTCTTAAACGATGTATGTGTGGGATTGGATAAGCCTTTGGTTTACGGAGCTATTTCGGAGTTTTACGGACAAGTATCCGTTTTTAACTATCAAGGCGGGGCCACTTATCGTTGTTTATATCCGCAGGCGGAAGAAGAACAAACAACTCCTGTCGGCGTATTCGGTATGTTGCCGGGTATAATAGGATGTATGGAAGTTTGCGAAGTCATTAAAATGATTACCCATACCGGCAGTGTATTGAAAAATAAACTATTTACCTTAGATTTATTGCAATCAACAAGCGCTTTAATCGACATTAATCCCGATCCGGCACAACGGCAAATAGCCTTGGAGCGGTTTAAGGAATTGGGATAAATTATTTTAAATAATTTAAAAAGTATTTTCATATTTATTGTTTTATTCCTTTATAATCATAATTACACCCTCCTCCATGACCACCACCAAATGTATGAAATACAATACTATCATTAGAAAAATATCCTTTAAAGATACGATATCCGGAACCTCCAGGATACTCTATTACATATCCATTTTCATCTACGCCAAAAGTTCCGCTAATTGGATTGAGTTTCAATGTAACATTTAATATAGTAATTAAGGAATCTTCTACTTTTGTAACCGTAACCAAAAGCGTAGTATCAATTTTCGGATAAGTTGTATCTAAAGTATAACAACCCCCTGTTTGATGACATAAATAATTTCCTACAAATTCATCTCTGTAATCTTTTGATTCTTTATTGCAGGAGATTAAAAAGCTTAAAATACATAATAAGAATGAAAGTTTAATTGTTGTTAGTTGCATGATATTATATTTATTAATAAAATTCGTTTACATCCATATAAAATTCAGCACCGGGTTCTACCGTAAATTCCCCATTAATTTGAATAAATTCGGCAGCTCTTAATGTAATATTTTTCCCATTTTCTATGGTATTGCCACACCCTTGCCCTCCTATCGTTATATTTCTTTTCACACGATTATCATACAAATCAAAATTATAATTACATGCATTTATTATACCTGTTCTATCTTCTTTTAGATGATAAATGTTTACATAATCAATATACATATAAGCAGGAAAAGGAGTATTGTCATCGGGTTTATAATGTGGATCAAAAGGATAAATGGCAAAATTAAGAATAATCATTACAGAGTCTATAATTCCGGGATTTACCATGTTTCTGACCATTTTTCCATCCACATACCAAATTATTTTTGATGGATTCCATTCAATGGCATACACATGATAATAGGTATAATTAGAAATGCTGACATTAAGAGGATAATTAACAGGATTTGGCTCATAAGATAAATGCACATTCGTTCCCATAACCGTTGAAGGATATTTGCCTCCTATCATTTCAAAAATATCAATTTCACCGGCATTTTGATGTGGATAATAGGCGGGGGCCCATGTCCAAAATGCAGGAAAATACCCTTTTCCGTAGGGAAGTTTTATACGGGATTCAATATATCCGTATCTTCTTTGATAGAAACGTCTAAGATTTATTGAACCTGAAGAATAATTAAAATAAGTGGTATCGTTTTCATAATCAATATGCATTAAGCTATCCTCTCTTTTAGCTCGAAATATTAAATTACCATTTTCAGTATAAATATTGCTTCTTAAAAGTAGTTCTAAAGATGCTTCTTTAGGTCCATAATCATTCGTAGGTAACTCCCAAATGTTTTCATTAATACTATCAAAACTATCAAACAAATCAAGTTCCCAATGTGGATCATTGTCGGGTGTCTGTCCTGTAATATGCAGGTGAATACTTATACATATTATTAATGGTATTGTTTTAAGAAATGTAGTTTTCATGGCTTTCTATTTATTTTGTTAAAACCATGCGTTTGCTGTCAATAATCACGTTATCCACCACTAATGTATATAAATACATACCGGCAGGGAGTTCGGATGCATAAACGGTTATAGCTTGTCCGCCTCTTTGTGTAAGGGTATAAGATTTTAATTGGATGCCGTTTAAATTATAGATATAAAGGTAAGCCGTTTGAACCGTAGTAGGCAAATAATATGATATTCGGGTATCGGTGTTAAACGGATTGGGAATGTTTTGATACAATACCGGTTCGTTTAAAACAGGGTTGTTGCCAATTGTAGTATCCTTATAATTATTAAGGGTATCTCCTTTTAAAAGACCTCTACCTTCACAGCAACGGTCCAAATCGGCCCGTAATACCATAACTTCATCTCTTAATTGAATCAAATCCGTTTCTTGAAAAATAAGCATTTGTTGCAACATTTCTATTTGCATTTGTTTTTCTTCTATTTGAACTTGCTGTTCTTTAATGGCATTGATTAAAAAGGGGATGAATTGATTGTAATCTACAAGCATATTACCGTGAGAAGTGTCAATCAATTCGGGCAATATGGGTTCAATTTCTTGAGCCAGTATACCGAACACTCTCTTGCGGTTTTCAGATGTATCATCTTTAAAATAGTACGAATATGTATTAAGTTGCATAACTATGTTTAATCCTTTCAATAGAGGTTGAATATTTTATTTAAGCGTACTATCAGAAGAAAGTCTAAGATTTCTAGCTTCAATATAATTCCAGCCTACAGGGTCAGAATACCAAAAATCTATTTTACCGGTGTTAGACCCTATTTCAGTACCTGGATTATTGGGTAAAATTCTTATCAAGTTATTAGGACTATCCATATAAATTCCGCCATAAACATGTAACTTGTGCTGAGAAATTATTCCGATTCCAACATTTCCACTTAAATATGTATTTCCTTCTACTTGTAGCTTTTGCTGCGGATTATTGGTTCCAATCCCCACATTACCGTTTTGTACTACTTTAAGTTGTCCGAATACGATTTGACAACCCAACACCATTGAAAAAATTAATGCTAATCGTTTCATTTGTTTTAAAATTTTAATTACTATAATATTTTTCCGCTTCCGTTTGGCCGGCAAGGATTTCTTTGCCCGGTGTGTTTTGAATGGCGTAATCATTAATATACAATCGTTTTAAATCGGTATCCCATCGGATACGTAACCATCCGTAATGAATGCCATCAGCTTTATGCCATTTAAGAGCGATGAATTCTACCTCTTGACCGGATGTTTCATAATACCAATGCCAATCATTTTGATGTCCAATGGGCATTCCGTATATTATTTCTTCTAAATCTGAACTATGATATGTTCCTAAATATAGAAATAAACTATCATTAATCGATTTTATACAAGGACCTCTCCTTATTCCCCATTGAAAATATTGCCAATACGCATACGCCATAAGATCATATACCCCGTCTTCATACAAATCCAAAGGGATACCCTTTTTATCTGCTATCGTATCTTCATATGTAACCGTAATATCAGGCTTATAATCTACATAATGGATTTCCTTTTCTTTGGGCTCCGGTTCTTTTTCTTTACACTGCATCATCCCTAATGAGATGAAAATAATCATAAATAATTTAAAAAATGTTTTCATATATTTTAGTTTTATTTGTTAATGGCATTCCGTTATCATGGCGCAAAACTCCGCCCCTAAAGGAACTTCAAACCCTTCTTGTAATTCTATTTCATCGGTAGCCCTGATGGTAACCGGAAAACCGACAGGAACCACCGAATTTGATAATTGATAGCTCTTTTTTAAGGAATAAAAGTGCGTAGTAAAATCAAAATTATCGCGTATAATTATAGAATCACAATCTGTTTGTAATGTATATATTTTAACATATTCAATATCAAATGATTTTCCCGTAAAAGGATTAATGACAGGTGGAGGCCATGGAGAAATTGAAAGATTAATACATACTTTTAAAGGAATATAGGGAACCGTATCTCCTTTAACCACTCTTGTTTGCTGGTTATCCCTGTAAAAGATAACGGAATGAGGGGTCCATTCCGCTGCATAAGTGTGATATTCTTGGGATAAATCAATAGAAGTAGTAATGACTCCTTTAGATTTTAAATTTGGATCCATATATACATTTGAAGAATAAGTAGTGCATTGAACAGAATTTTCACCGCTTACTTCCAATATATCAATTTCTTGACCAATTCCCTGTTCGGAATACCATAACCAAAATGCGGGCCAATAAGCTGATCCTTTTGGGACTTTGCATTTGATTTCAAAATATCCGTAACTGAATCTTTCGGTAGCTGAAGAAATAGCACCGGAGGTGTAATAAAATTCTCTTAAATTTGGTTTACCGTCACACATTATAAGAGTATCCGATTTCCATGGATTCTCTCTTCTTGTTACGGTTTCTTTTCTTGATTTCAAACTTAAACCACCCCCGGGATTATAAACAATGTTATATTTTTCGAAAACTTGTCTTTCACATATTGGTGGATCTGCCTTACAATGTAAATGAGAATTACTGCAAAAGTAACCCGAACACCAACCTTTGCTTAGGAAAGTATTGGAGTCGGTAAATTCATCTTCAAAAAGTAATTGCCAGGAAGCGTCATTGTCGGGTGTCTGTCCTGTAACATACAGGTGAATGCCTATACATATTATTAATGGTATTGTTTTAAGAAATGTAGTTTTCATGGCTTTCTATTTATTTTGTTAAAATCATACGTTTGCTGTCAATAATAACATTATCCACCACTAATGTATATAAATACATGCCGGCAGGCAGTTCCGAAGCATAAACGGTTATAGCTTGTACACCTCTTTGTGTAAGGGTATAAGATTTTAATTGAATGCCGTTTAAATTATAGATATAAAGGTAAGCCGTTTGAATCGTAGTAGGTAAATAATACGATATTTGTGTATTGGTATTAAACGGATTGGGAATGTTTTGATACAATATCGGTTCGTTTAAAACAGGGTTGTTGCCTGTATCATTGTAGTTAATGAGAGTATCACCTCTATACGGGATGATTTTGCCTTCACAGCAACGGTCCAGATCGGCCCGCAACACCATCATTTCGTCTCTTAATTGAATCAAATCCGTTTCTTGAAAAATAAGCATTTGTTGCAGCATTTCTATTTGCATTTGTTGTTCTTCCATTTGAACCTGTTGTTCTTTAATGGCATTGAT
>DHTG01000087.1:0-4314 GCA_002411545.1 Bacteroidales bacterium UBA5266
GGATGGATAGGCCGTTCCCAAACATGGATTAAAGAGAAATAAAAAATATATTATACATTAAATACCGATGCAATGAATATTGTAAAAATTGCTATTATTCTATTTATTACTTTACTTGTAGTTCCTGTTATCACTATTCTTTCTGGAACTCCTTTAGGAGAACTCGAAGGACAAGTCCTCAAAATATTAGTTACTATTTCATTGGTATCCACAGCCTATTGTTTCATTGTAGGTGAATTATCATCCAACAACAGCCAGGTGGATAAGCTTTGGAGTATTTTACCCATAGCCTATGTATGGATTGTTGCCGGCTACGGCGATTTCACCCCCCGTTTGGTCATCATGGCCTTGTTGGTCAGCTTTTGGGGCATACGTTTAACCACCAATTTCGCTTTAAAAGGGGCCTATCAATGGAAGTTCTGGACAGGCGAAGAAGATTACCGTTGGAAATACCTGCGTGAAAAACCCGAATTCCAAGCCCGTTGGAAATGGACTCTCTTTAACTTATTCTTTATCTCCTTCTATCAACTTACCCTCATACTTCTGTTCTCCCTCCCCGCTTTAGTAGCCTTGCAATTCAATGACACTCCTTTGCATATCTTTGATTATATTATTGCTGCACTGATGTTTTTCTTCATTGTATATGAAATGATAGCCGATATACAACATATGAAATATCAAAACAAAAAATGGGCGCTAATCAATCAGGGAAAAGAACTGTACGACGATTATAAAAAAGGATTCCTTGACAAAGGCTTATGGGCTTACAGCCGACATCCCAATTACTTTGCCGAACAAGCCATATGGATATGTTTTTACCTGTTTAGCATAAGTGCCGGCGCGGCATGGTTCAACTGGAGTATAGCCGGTTGTTTGTTGTTATTGATACTCTTCCAAGGAAGCTCCAACTTGAGTGAAGATATTAGCGCAAGTAAATACCCTGAATATAAAGAATATCAAAAGAAAACATCGCGTTTTATCCCGCTACCGAGGAAGTAAAGGAGCATTCCTAACGGAATGCGAATACGCTGTTCGATTAACGCATTTTCTACCGAGCGATTCATTACCACGGAATGAAGTATTATAAGGGATTGTCTTTTAAATAAAACTACATTATTGTCTGGTAAAATTTATCAGATTCTGTGTTTTAGCCTCCTAATAATTCGGTCTGAATTACAGATAAAAGTTTTCATCAAGTCGAGTCAAACAGTGCTCGATTTTTTTTTAAAGAAATTATATTCTATTAAAAATATTTATTATTTTTGCAAAAAACATCGCATATGCTTAGTCGACGGCATCCCATATATCGAGTGAAGTGGCATACAAAGCGCAGGACAGGCTGTCGTTATCATCATGTAAACACGTATATATCAAATATTGATAAACTAATTATAACGCAAATCCGTACCATATTCATCACCTTTAAATCTTATTCCACATGAAAAAATTATGTATCTTTTTTTTACTTATTGCTGTTACTATACAGCCTATATGGGCCGACCCCATTTCTATTCAAACAGCCCGGCAAGTGGCTGAATCCTTTTTAGCGAAATCGCTTACGGCAAGTGGCATACTGAAGCAACAAAAACAAGTCATCGCGTTGAATCTTGTCTACACATCGGAGGGCATCCCGGCTGCATCAAACCAGGGTCTGGCTCAAACAACAGCCGAAACTACCAGTGCTTACTATATTTTTTCATCGGAAAGTCAAGGATATGTCATCGTATCCGGAGACGACCGCTTTTTACCCATTTTAGGCTATTCGGAACAAGGAAACTTCGATCCTACTAACATACCGAACAATATGCAAAAGTGGCTCGAAGGCATAAAAACAGAAATCCGCTATGCCATAGCCAAGCAAATCCCTACCACCGACGAAACCAAAGCAGCATGGCACGCTTTGCAATCGGGAGTTACTATGTTCTCAACGGCCTCCACAACGGCTGTATCGCCATTAATAAGCAGTAAATGGAACCAAGCTCCCTATTATAATGAAAGCTGTCCGTATGATAATTCTGCCGGAGAAAAAACCGTAACAGGTTGTGTAGCCACGGCTATGGCTATGGTTATGAAGTTTTGGAATTATCCGGCAACAGGAAGCGGTTTTCACTCTTACAGTCATACCAAATACGGTACTTTATCCGCAAACTTTGGAAGTACGAGCTACGACTGGACGAACATGCCCAACCAGCTCAGCTCCTCAAGTAGCTCGACGCAAAAAAATGCTGTTGCTACCTTAATGTATCATTGCGGCGTCAGTGTTGATATGAATTATGGGATATCATCAAACGGTGGCAGTGGTGCTTACGTTATAACATCGGCCAGCCCCGTTACCCATTGCACCGAATATGCCTTGAAAACCTATTTCGGATATAAAAACACCTTACAAGGCTTGCAAAAAGCAAACTACACCCAAACCAATTGGATAAACCTTTTAAAAACAGAGCTTGATGCCGGACGTCCCATCATTTATGCCGGTTTCGGCGACGGCGGACACTGCTTTGTGTGCGACGGCTATGACAACAACAATTATTTTCACTTTAACTGGGGCTGGGGTGGTGCTTACGACGGATATTTTGCCTTGAATGCACTCAATCCCGGTGGTGGGGGTATTGGAGGCGGCTCCTATTCGTATAACGATGGACAGCAAGCCGTTATAGGAATCACGCCCCCAAGTGGTGGAAGCAACCCCCAAGATTTTGATTTACGCCTCTACTCAAGCATTTATATGTCGTCTACCAACATATGGTTTGCCAATCCTATCTCACTCACCGTCGATATAGCTAATTATAGCACCACTGCCTTTAACGGTCAATTTGGAGCCGCTCTGTTCGATAGCAAAGGTGATTTTGTCGACTTTCTTGAAATAAAATCAAGCATGACTCTAAATGCAAACTCTCATTACACCAATGGACTAACATTCAGCCATTCGGGTACCGTTGCCTTTGTCCCCGGTACCTATTACGTAGCAATATTTTACAAAACTTCTACCCAAGACTGGACCATCATCGACGATGGAGATTATTATAATTTAAAACAATTTGAAATTTATTATACTTCCGATATTGAAGTAAACTCTGATTTCACCATCAAAACCAACGGCGGTAAATTGATTCAAGGGCAATCGACTACAGTAAATGTCGATGTGTTGAACACAGAAAGTTATACGTTTTACGGCAAATTCAGAGTAAATTTGGCGCATTTAGACGGAAGCTGGGCGCAAAACATTGAAGTTGTGACTGAAAGCGATGGATTACCCTATAATTATCATTACAACGGAGGAATCGATTTCTCGGGGGTGATTAGCGTTGAGCCGGGAACCTATTTAATGGAGGTAGCCTATCAGTCGAGTGGCTCATCGTCGTGGTATTATGCCGGCAGCTCCGATTATTCGAATCCCATATATGTAATAGTGGAAGCCGCTTCTATTCAAGCCGATATCTACGAAAACAACAACTCCCAATCTCAATCCTATACCCTTTCGGTGAGTTTTTCAAGTGCTTATGCCAATAAGACAACAAATGGTTCCAATTTGCACGTAGGCACCGATATCGATTATTATAAGATAAATCTACCCCAAGGATATGATTACACCATTAGTCCTCGTATACACGATGCATACAACAGCAGTAACGGCAAAACATATACCGTCGATGCACTCTTTTCCTATTCCAAAGATGGGGTAAGTTATTCTGAATCTTACGATGATGAAATATCTGGAAATGTTTTTATGCGAAATGGCGGCACTTTCTATGTGAAAGTGGCACCCTATTTCTCCGGAAGTACCGGAACTTATCTGTTAGACCTAAACATCTCGCGTAGTGCAACAAGCATTGACGACCCTACAGGCATCGACGAGCTTATCCTACTCTATCCCAACCCTGCTGAAGATTTCGTTATCATCGATCTAAACGATATTACCGAGCCGATTTCACATATAGATTTGACAGATATACAAGGGGAAGTCATCTATAGTCAACAAAACATAGCTTATGGCGATATCATACGTATAGACCTGGATAAGATAGCGCCGGGTATTTATGTCGTGCAAATACATACCCTCCAAGGAATACTAAACAAAAAGCTATACGTTCGGTAGATTAGCTTAGCTATCAACTATTACATCTCAAGATATATATCAGATTGACGTCAGATTTTACTGCTAAAACACCAGTTTGATAAGCAAGAAGAAGGAGTTTAAATTTGTTGCGCATGAATTTTAAACTGATGTTTTTTAGAGCTTTTCAGTGAGTTGTATCAAGTTTAATTCTTAATTGATTTTTACTTGTCTCATTTTTAGCCCTTTTTAGCCTT
>DHTG01000087.1:4614-7084 GCA_002411545.1 Bacteroidales bacterium UBA5266
TTTTATGCTATTGCTTTACTGCTCTTTATAGCTCCAATTACTACTTTTATAAAAAGGGGGATGCGGATGTTCAATCTTTGTTACGTAAAACAAACGTTAGACACTATTTTAAGAAAGCATGACTACAGACAATAAGATAACAATAGAGAATAATACGTGTATAATTTCTTCCAATCTTTTGGATGAGTTAGACTATGTAATTGGTGGTTATGGACAACCGACAGTTGAATTTATATTCAATTTTAATGCTTTTGTTGAGGCTTACATTTTATCAAGCAACTTTATTTTTACTCATCGTGAGATAGAACACATAAATATTACAAGAAGTGTTCTATTTCCAAATGGGAGACCAATTTTTGACCTTATTGCTAAATCCAAAAACGTTTCCATTTTTAGTGGTTTTGGAGACAACATCATGCAGTGCGTATATGTTGATAAAGTTGAAAAAAGCGATAATGAAACAGCCTTGAAAGCCATTGAGACTTTTTGTCAAAGAGATTCAGAAAGAATAAAAAAGAACTTTATCCTATCAGACTTTACAAAGCCAATAGAAACCGTTAAAACATATTCTGTTGGTTTTACAGGTAAAAAAGAAGCATTTGGCGGAATAAATCAGGTTTTAATTGGTGAGACCACAAATAGACCATTTGAAATTGTTAAATCATTTTTTAATACAATAACAAACTTTAATGTACAAGCAGCTTTGCCTGTTTTTACATATCAACAGCAAATCCAAGAACTTGGGAAAAAGGCGATATCTAAAGAGATATATAAAACAATTTGCGATATTCAAGGTCAGAATATAGAAGATGCTGAAAACTATCTAGGAGCTGAATTGCAAACAGTACCACCATTAGTAAGTATTGTATTATCAAAAGCAAAAAATCGAGAAAACATTCCAATTGTCCTTAATGGTATTCGTGAAGATTTTACCGACTTTAGGAAATGCTGCGAAGATTTTGAAAAAACCTTGAATGAAGCAAAAACGATAAAGGAACAAATAGAGGCAATTAAAGAATACAAAAACTTTTGGGCAACTTTAGTTAAAAAGTATACTGACAAAACATATAGAATTATGTTTCGATTTATAGATATTGCTAAAGAATCTGACTTTGAAAATGCTCTTGATAATGTAATTGATAGTCAATCAGCTGATGAGCTTTTCAATGACTTAAATATGGGTAAAGTTGCAGTTAAGGCGGGCATTCTGGCTTGGGGAAAATTTAAAGAAAAAAGAATATTAAATAAATTTAAAGGAGTAGTCAACTTATGGTCATTATTAGAAGAATCGCCTACTATTGACAAACAAATTAAAGATATAGAAAGAGTTTTTAATGCTAATATTGACAGAAATAGAATCCTTTATGCGAAAAAACATCTTGAAGAAATAAAAAAAAACAGTGCCTAATGCAATATAGTCAAAAAGGGATTTAGTGGTATGCTAAGGGTATCACCCGCATCAATTTCATTGTATCTTGATAGTGACATTCTCCGCAATCCCTTTCAGGCCATATTGCCACCGTTCGTTTTAATACAATTCGAAAGAAATAGAACCTTAATAAATGAAATTTATAATGAAAAGAAACAACCTATATAATCGTCGTTCCATACGATTAAAAGGCTACGATTATGCACAGGGGGGATTATGTTTTATAACCCTATGTTGTCAGAATAGGGCGTGTTTGTTTGGCGATGTGGTGAACGGTGAAATGAAATGGAATGATGCGGGGAAAATTGCCGATGAATGCTGGATGGATATTCCAAAACATTTTCCAAATTCGGTTTTACACCAACACATTGTTATGCCCAATCACATTCACGGTATAATTGAATTATCCGATATTGTCCCCGTAGGGGCGAAAAATTTTTCGCCCCTACTACAAATACCCGAACCATCGTCCCAACCATTTTCATCCCCGTCCAAAACAATCGGTTCAATTGTTCGGGGTTACAAAATCGGGGTTACAAAATGGATGCGTCAAAACACGGATTTATTTTATGTTTGGCAACGTAATTATTACGAACACATAATACGCAATAAACAATCGTATCAACGCATTTCGGAATATATTATGAATAATCCTGAAACATGGACGGAAGATAGATTATTTACAATGAAATTAAAAAAGGTTCATGTAGGGGTTCAAAATTTTGAACCCCCTATTATAAATGAAATTCACCTAAAAATAATTCATAATGGCATTTGCCGAATTATCGTAAATTGGAATAAAACATTATTCATTTGTGCGAAATTATAAAAAATCCAAAATCATAATTTTTAATCCCTCTGCCATCTTCCGGCACAGTACCTCCCTGTTTTTGCCCTCGCTTGGGGATGCCGAAAAACATAGAGAACAGGCAAAACAAGGACAAAAACGACATCAAGGACACCAACGCAAGCCGTTACATTTATGTCGCTCGTGTCGTTTGTGTCCTTTTTAGGATTTAGTCAGGGGGTGAATCCCAATCA
>DHTG01000001.1 GCA_002411545.1 Bacteroidales bacterium UBA5266
GGAAAATACGAAAAGACTAAGATGAGATGCGACCTGCGACTTGTGACTTTATATTATTTTCCCAAAAAACTTTCCACGGCTAATGTATACCCGTCCAAACCGAAACCGGCGATGCTGCCTTTGCATACGGAAGTAAGAAAAGAATGTCTACGAAACGCTTCTCTTTGCATCAGATTGGAAATATGTACCTCGATAACAGGAATATCAATGGCACGAATGGCATCGGCTATGGCAATGGAGGTATGCGTATAAGCTCCTGCATTTAGAATAATCCCGTCATAGATAAGTTGGGCGTTTTGAATGGCTTCCACAAGTGCTCCTTCGATATTACATTGTTGATAATCGATGGTAATGCTCGGGTATTTGCTGCGTAATTTTTCCAAATAAATATCGAAAGGAATGCCGCCGTAAATAGCCGTTTCCCGTTGGCCAAGTAAATTCAAATTCGGACCGTTGAGTAGGAGTAAACGCATGTTTAATCTTTTTCGGGTGTTGGTTCTTCTACGTAGTTAATCCTGAATATTTCTTCATTTTCTTTTTTCAGAAAAAAATATTCCCTCATATACAGTTCCAAAGCATCCTTGTCCTCGCGCATCAGTTCATTTTGCAATTTCATTTGTTGGTTTTGAAAGCTTAAAAATTCATTCTCCGTTTCCAACTTTTTGATTTCCTTTTTCAAGCGGATGTTAAGGAAGATGCTGTTTTCACTAAAGCTCAAATAACTAATAAATAACAAAATGGCAATTATAAATTTATAGCGTACTATCCAAGACAAAATTTTCATGTTTCAACATATATTTAAGAATTATTACTAAACTTAATCATATCATCCATTATTTTACGGGCTAATAAGCGGGCATTTTCTTCCGATTTACTTTCGGCATATACCCGCAAAATAGGTTCTGTGTTCGATTTGCGCAAATGCACCCAGGCCTCGTCGAAGTCGATTCTTAGGCCGTCGATATCGATCATGGGCTGTGCTTGATACAATTTTTTAATGTGTTCCATTAGCGCGTCAACATCCATATTGGGTTGCAGTTGGAGTTTATTTTTGGAGATAAAGAAATCGGGATAGGATTTACGTAATTGAGAACATGACACCTTAGATTTTGCCAAATAGGACAAAAACAGCGCAATGCCTACCAAAGCATCCCTGCCGTAATGCAAAGCGGGATAAATCACTCCGCCGTTACCCTCACCACCTATGACGGCTTGGGTTTCTTTCATCTTTTCCACCACATTCACTTCGCCCACGGCCGAAGCGCTGTAAATGCCTCCGTATTTTTGGGTTATTATTTGCAAAGCACGGGTGGAGGATAGATTGGAAACGGTATTCCCTTTTTGATGTTGCAATACATAATCGGCCACCGACACCAAGGTGTATTCTTCGCCAAACACTTCCCCGTTTTCTTGTATGATAGCCAAACGGTCGACGTCGGGATCGACCACAAACCCCACATCGGCTTTTTCTTCGTTCACCTTACGACATATTTCCGTTAGATGTTCCGGTAAAGGTTCGGGATTATGCGGAAAAAGACCGGTCGGTTCGGTATAAAGACGAACGATATGCTTAACGCCCAAGGCTTCTAATAAAGGGGGGAGGGCTAAACCGCCGGTTGAATGCACACAGTCAATCACCACCTTAAAACCACATGCCTTGATGGCCTCACAGTCGACTAAGGGAAGTTGTAATATATGATTTATGTGATTTTGAATCGCATTCTTATTGAAAGTAATATGTCCTAATGTATCGGCAGGAGCAAATGAAAAAGCCTCCGCTTGCGCCAATTGCAAAACCTGCTCCCCTTCGGAAGCCGAAAGGAATTCACCCCTTTCATTTAACAATTTCAACGCATTCCATTGAAATGGATTATGACTGGCTGTTAGGATGATTCCACCCTTAGCATCGGAATGCATGACCTCCATTTCAACGGTAGGTGTAGTGGAAAGACCTATATCCATTACGTTTATTCCCATTCCCATGAGCGTTCCGCAAACGATGTGATTCACCATTTCGCCCGACACGCGAGCATCACGTCCTACCACAACTTTAATAGCGGAACTCGACTTTACACTGTTTTGCAAAAAAGTGGCATAAGCAGCCGTAAATTTGACGATATCCAAAGGCGTTAAATTATCCCCTGTCTTACTTCCAATAGTTCCTCTAATTCCTGATATCGATTTAATTAATGACATATTCCTTGTATTACTTAATTTTTGATTTTGCCTGCAAAATTACACTTTTATTTAATAATATTTACATTTAAAATACGAATGCCTGATATAGATTGATCTGCTACTTGCGCCCTTTCCTCCCACCGATTTGTGCAAATTGGAATGAGTATAACGAATGGAACCTATAGTGGTCTAAAAAAATAGGACAGTAACCTTAACAAAAAAACATCGTAAAATAAACGTTAAAATCTGTCAAAATATGAAAAAATATATTTAAATCCTCCCATTGATGGCGTTGATCTTTATAAAACATGCGAGGATTTTATACACTATTACAATTATGAAAGAATTCATAGTTCGTTGAATTA
>DHTG01000084.1 GCA_002411545.1 Bacteroidales bacterium UBA5266
ATAGAAAAAATGCATGGCTTCTGCGACACCCTTATCGTGCAAGATTTTACTGTTAAAGCATACAATGGCACTCTCTTAAACGGAAAAAATATCATCGGCAGTTTTCGCCCCGAACTTACAAGTCGTATCCTATTGGGGGCTCATTGGGATTCGCGTCCTTATGCGGACCACGATCCCAATCCGGCCAATCGCCGTACCCCTATCGACGGAGCTAATGATGGAGCCAGCGGGATAGGTGTGCTAATGGAAATTGCCCGTCAATTAAGCCTCAAAAACCCTGAAATTGGGGTCGATATCATTTTCTTTGACGTAGAAGATTATGGCGCCCCTCAAGACGACGAAAATTCCTATCAGGGTGAATTCTGGTGTTTAGGCTCACAATATTGGGCTAAAAATCAACACATCCAAAACTATAAAGCCCGCTTCGGCATACTCCTCGATATGGTAGGAGGTAAAAATGCCGTCTTCACGCGCGAAGGAACATCCAACTACTTCGCCCCCGACATACTGAATAAAGTTTGGAATATCGCCATGAAATTAGGCTATACCGCCTATTTTAAAAACATAGAAACCCCTCCCATCACCGATGACCATCTTTACATCAACCGTTTAACCAACATACCCATGATCGATATCATCGAATACGATGCAAACTCATCCACCGGCTTTAATCGCCATTGGCATACCTTAGAAGACAACCTGACAAATATTGATAAAAATACCTTGAAAGCGGTAGGTACCGTTACGCTAAGTACGGTTTATAACGAAAAATAAAAATGCGTACATTCAAGAAAATATATATATTTTGCTTACTAATTAGCACTTTGCCTTTGATACAAGCTCAAAACAACAAAGAGCAACTGGCCATTCAATATTACCAAAACCAAGAATATGAAAAAGCCATCGATTTGTTCAAAGATTTATACCTAAAACACCCCGACGCTTATTACTACAATTATTATTTTCAAACTTTATTGCATTTACAGGATTTTAAAGAAGCTGAACGATTGGTTAACAAACAAATCAAAATATATCCCTTGATTCAAAAATATAAAGTAGATTTGGGCTATGTGTTCAGCCTTGCCGGAGAGGATAAGAAAGCACAAAAAACGTATGAGCAATGCATCTATCAAAACAAGCATACATCTGCTTCCATCAAAGAATTATCCGAAGCTTTTCAAAGCTATAAACGCTACGATTATGCCGTTCAAACTTTGTTAGAAGGACGCAAAATCAGTGAAATTCCTAGCGATTATGCACTCGAATTAGGACATTTATATGGCTTAATCGGAAAACACAATCAAGCCATCGAAGAATACATGAATTTACTTACTGTTAATCCGGCTGCTTTAGGTGAAGTGGAAAGCATCTTAGTTACTTGGCTCATTGACGATCCCGAACAACAAAAAAGAAACATTATCCATAAAGCTATTTTAACATACTTACAAAAAAATCCCGACCTGCAAGTATATTCATCCCTCATGTTATGGCTGGCATTGCAGGAAAAAGATTTCAGTACCGCTCTACGTCAAGCCAAAGCGATGGATAAACGCTACAAAGAAAACGGACAACTGGTATACGAAATTGCCGAAATTGCCGGCGAGAACTACGACTTTGCTACTGCTTTAGAAGCGTATGATTATATCCTTAACGTCAAAGGAGCAGAATCGCCATTTTATTCCTTGGCGCGCATCGCTTCTTTACATACGAACTATAAACAAATTAGCACAAAGTATCCCGTTGATGCAACTGCCGTTAAGAATTTAGACAATCGATTGACGAATTACTTCCAACAACAAAACCTCTATATGCAAAATTTCAATCTTTTTCGAAAATGGATGCAATTGAAGGCTATCTACGCAAAGGATATACTTACAGCCAAACAATTGCTCGAAAAAGCCGTTTATCAAAGCAAACTACCTCCCAAAGACTTAGCATGTTTAAAAGTGGATTTGGGCGACATTCTTCGACTGAATGATGAGGTATGGGAAGCCGTACTCCTGTATGCTCAAGTGGAAAAAGACTTCCCCAACGACACAATAGGACAACTCGCTAAATTCAAAAACGCCAAACTATCCTTCTACCTCGGCGAATTCGATTGGGCAAAAGCTCAGTTAGATGTCTTAAGAGCGGCAACTTCTAAACTCATCGCCAACGATGCCATGTACTTATCTATGCTGATTTTCGATAACGAAAGCGAAGATAGCATCAACCTCGCTTTGATGTATTATGCAAGAGCTGATTTTATGATCGAAAACCATCGATTAGACGAAGCTAAACTCCTACTCGACAGCATACATGAAATTTCCTTATACCATTCACTCACGGATGATATTTTATATAAACAGGCGGAAATCGCTCTCAAAAAAAACCATTACCATCAAGCGGATAGTTTACTTAATCAATTAATTCAGAACTATCCTTACGACCTACTCGCCGATGATGCCCTTTATTTGAGAGCTACTCTCTACGATTTCTATATCAAAGACATATATACCGCCATGGATTTATACCAAGAATTTATCAGAAATTATCCCTCAAGCGTTTATGTAGTCGATGCCCGCAAACGCTTTCGCAGCCTACGAGGCGATGTGCTGCAACAAGTGAATTAAGCGTTTACAGCTTAGATAGTTTTTAAAGGAAAAAGGAAAACAATTCATAATTTTTATTACCTTTGCAGTCCTTAAAAATTAAAAAAAGCTCATGCATGGCGAAGAAGTATTATGTTGTATGGAATGGTAGAGAAACAGGCATTTACGATAATTGGGAGGCTTGTAAGCGCCAGGTGGAAGGTTTTACATCGCCCTTATACAAAGCTTTTTTAAAATTAGAGGATGCCGAAGAAGCTTTTCGCAAAGGCAGTGAGGCGTATTTAAAACCCAAAGAACACCCCATGCAAATGATATTCGATGCCTTATACGGCTCTCCTATCATTCCGAGCATTTCTGTCGACGGGGCATGCAACGGAAAAACAAAGCAAGCCGAATATCAAGGAGTAGACACCAAATCCAAACAGAGGATTTTTCACAAGGGTCCATTCCCGGAAGGAACAAATAATATCATGGAGTTTTTAGCCCTGGTGCATGCCTTATCCTATTGCAAACGTCATCACTTGGATGTCCCTATTTATTCCGACAGTGTTACAGCTATCAAGTGGGTGAAAACAAAAAAAGCACGAAGCAAAATGTCGTTAAACCCGCAAAATGCTCCCCTTTTTGCTTTGATAGAAAGAGCCGAAAAGTGGTTAAAAAACAATACCTATACCAATCAAATCTTAAAATGGGAAACACAAACTTGGGGAGAAATTCCAGCCGATTTCGGACGAAAATAATATAATATGTGAAAGAAGAAACAAATGTAGCCTGGGTGTATGTGTTGATATTTTTTGCCATGTTGTTTTGGGGAATGTCGTTCGTATTTAGCTCGATCGTACTTAGGTATTTGGACCCCTTTACCATATTGTTTATTCGTTTACTAATCTCGTCAACATTGATATGGTTAGTAGCAATATTATTTTTTAGAAAATATGCCATTCGAGTAGGCGATTTAAAAATGTTAGCCTTGCTGGCTTTCTTTGAACCTTTTCTATATTTTATAGGCGAGACCTTCGGTTTACAGCGGGTAAGTCCTACGATATCAGCTTTGATTATTTCGACCATACCGGTATTCACAGCCATCACCGTATTTTTTGTATATAAAGTGAGATTACAAAAGATAAATGTAGTTGGGATAGCACTTTCTTTTTTGGGAGTATTGTTTATGATAATAGGAAAGAACATGGAGCTTACCGTCAATACAGGAGGTTTACTGTTCTTATTTTTGGCGGTAGCCTCGGCCGTATGTTACGGATTAGTGCTAACAAAAGTATCGGCACATATACACGTAGTATGGATAACGGCCGTACAAAATACGTTTGCCCTACTTATGTTTTTACCCTTAATGTTAATTTTCGGCGAACCGATTCGGCAACACGTAACGCCTGTATATACGTTTATCCCCTCGGGGGTAGAGTTATGGGGTTCCTTAAGTATCCTAGCGGTATTTTGTTCCACCCTGGCCTTTTTATTTTATACCATCAGTGTGAAACATATTGGTGTTACCCGTACAAGCATCTTTTCCAATCTAATCCCTGTCTTTACAGCCATTACTTCGTTTCTCTTATTGAACGAAAGCATGGGATTGAATAAGGTTTTAGGTATGCTTATCGTGATAGCCGGACTTGTGTTAACGCAATGGAAAAAGAAACAACAACCATCACTTTTTCTGAAGACACATAGGTAACAATGGTACATACCATCCATTTCAAAAGAGAGGTAGAAAAGTAAAAAAACGAATATTTATAGCATAGGAACAAAACGAAAGATGCCGTGAGTAGAACTTTCGTATTCATTTTCTGACACTCTTACGATGCGAGTCATGGTTTGTACACCTTCTCCTATGGGCATAACCAATCGTCCGCCAATTTTTAATTGAGAGCAAAGGTTTTGGGGAACTTCCAAAGCACCACAGGTGATGATGATGCTATCAAAAGGAGCAAATTCATTCCAACCTGCATGCCCGTCACCGTATTTGGTAGCTATGTTCACGCCCAATTGATCGAAAAGCCTTTTTGTTTCATCAAAAATAAGCTTTTGTCTTTCGATGGTATAGACATATGCCCCCAGCTTTTTCAAGATAAAAGCTTGATAGCCAGATCCTGTACCGATTTCCAAAATACGATGATTTTTCTTAACTTCTAATAATTGCGTTTGTATGGCGACAGTATAAGGTTGTGAAATCGTTTGTTTACAAGCGATGGGCAAGGCCATGTCGGCATAAGCATGCTCATACAAGGAATCCGGAACAAAATAATGACGAGGCACCTCCTGCATAACATCGAGCAACCGTTCATCAGAAATTCCCTTCAGCCGTAAATCCTCGACCATCTGTTTGCGTAAGCCCTTGTCTCGAAAACTGTCTGTCATATTTTTATGTGCTTATTAATTTTATGTTTAAAATAATATTACTTTTGCAAAAGTAAAAAAAATTGTAAGACAAATGATGAAGATTGGAGTATTTGGTGCCGGACATTTAGGAAGAATTCATATTAAATGTTTAAAGAATATTGAAAACGTTGAAATTGTAGGATTCTATGATCAAAACGAAGCCGTCAGGAAGGAAGTATCGAAAAACTTTGGAGTAACCGGCTTTGAGGATGCCACTGCATTAATAGCGCAAAGTGATGCCATCGACATCGTAACTCCAACCCTAAGTCATCATGAAGTAGCCATGCAGGCGTTGAAAGCTAAAAAACATGTTTTTATTGAGAAACCCATTACGGCAACACTCCGAGAAGCTAAAGAAATACTGGACTATTCCCAACAACACGATCTAAAAGTTCAAATAGGTCATGTGGAACGTTTTAACGATGCTTTTTTGAGTGCTAAACCTTACCTTCATCAACCCATGTTTATTGAGTGTCATCGTTTAGCAGAATTTAATCCCCGAGGTACAGATGTATCAGTTGTATTGGATTTAATGATACACGATATCGACATCGTGTTACATACGGTTGCCTCGCCTATCAAACATATCAGTGCCAGTGGCGTAGCTATTGTGAGCGATACTCCCGACATTGCCAACGCACGCCTCGAATTTGAAAACGGATGTACGGCTAATTTGACAGCTAGTCGTATTTCCATTAAAAACATGCGCCGAACACGTATGTTTCAGAAAAACGCCTACATCACTATTGACTTTTTAGAAAAGAAAACCAATGTGATGCAAATTCGCGACCTTTTACCCGAAGACGAATATGCCTTGTTACCCTTAATTATTGATTTGGGAGAAAACAAAGGAAAAAAACGTATTTTGATTGAAACTCCCACGCCTCCTAAAGTGAATGCCATTGAAATGGAATTGTCTTTATTTATTCAAAGTGTAATCGAAAATAAGGCATGCGAAGTGTCTGTTTACGATGGTTACAATGCCTTGGATATAGCCTATCAAATTATGGACAAATTCATCCCCACCAAACCTATTGTGTAAGAATACACTCATAAAATTCCAACAAACATGCCGCTATCTTTTCGTTGTTGTGATGTAAAGAAATAAAATCAACTGCATTTTTCCCTATTCTGTGCATATGTTCCGGATGGGTAAAGCAATGCTCCAGACAAGAGATAAATTCATCGGGAGTGTCGGCTATGAGAATGTTTTCCCGGTGTGTTGCGTCTATCCCCTCTTTGCCGACCGTAGTCGTTATGATGGGTTTACCTAACATCATCCCTTCGATAATTTTAATTCGAATGCCGCTTCCCGATAGCAAAGGCACTATCAATATCCCATTCTCTTTCATAAACTCTTTAGCATCGGGTACTTCTCCGACGATATTGACATTCGGGTATCGTTTTTTCGGAAAATCATAGGGAATGTTTCTTCCGGCAATATGAAAGAGCAAATCGGGATATTTAGCGTAGATTTTCATCCATACTTTATCTAAGAACCAACGCAATCCTTCCAGGTTAGGCAACCAATTCATAGATCCTATGCTAAACAGATGCACCGGAAATGATGTCAGGCGATGATAGGATATATCCTGTGGGTTAACTCCATAAGTCAAGGTCTCGATAGGAGTTCGTACACCTTGCGACCGAAAATAATCTTTATCTCGCTCGGATATCGTTGCAACGGCATCAACCTTTTGTATGGCATTGAGTTCATATTTTTTGAGTTGTTTGGTGAGTATATGAATGTAGAACTTTTTCAGGCTTGCCATAGTGTTTTGGGCTATGCGTTTCCAGATTTTATGTTCTACATTATGAGCTCTCAACACTATCTTAGCTTTTGAATATTGACGAATGACAGGAATATAAGGACATAAATACAAACTCTCGATTTGTACAATATCAAACTCCTTATCAGACAATACGCTGATGAGTTTTTCTTTGAATGCTTCGGATATAAAACGCTCTATATGATACGATTTATTTCGTAAGAGGCAGCTCAGGGCTTGGATTTTTTTTAAGTTAGTGTCGATGTACACAAATTCTATATCTGTTTTTTGTTTGTACTCCAATGGAATCGTTTCGGGTTGGACAAAATACTTGTCAGTATTGACCGCTAAAATTTTCAATAAACAGCCTTTTTGCCATAGCATGTCGCTCATAGCATGCATGGCCATGGGACCTCCTTCGACAGGAGGATAAGGGGATTTGTTGCAAAGTTGTAGAACGTTCATTTTTTTATCTTTTTAGAGAAAAACTCTAGGTTTTTCAATTTGTGTAATTTTCGTTGCCACATTTCGATGTCTAAGAGTTGAGACTCTTTAGAGGCTTTATATACCAAAAATATACCTATAGGCAACAGAACCGCCGAAGCTATCCACATGCCGTAAGAGGGATCAATAACCCCCATCCTCGACATACGTTCACCTATAGTCGATAGAGCCCAATAAAAAACAAAAATAAAGATACTTGTAGTCAGGGGTATTCCAATTCCTCCTTTACGGATAATCGCCCCTAAGGGTGCACCAATAAAAAATAAAAGCAAACAGGCACACGCCAGTGCATATTTTCGATGCCATTCTATCTCATACCTGCGCAATAAGTATTCTTGGGAATTAAAATCCATATAGTTGAATTCAAGCATACTTTTATGTTCACGTGCCACTTGTAAAGCATATTGATATATGCTTAAGGAATCCTGCAAATTGAAATCTTTATGGATTAAAACTGTGGTTGAGTCGTAAGAAGTTGTGCTATCGTTGTAATGCGTGAAAATATTTCTAAACGAAGCCAATAAACGGGGACCTATTTCAGCTTTGCCTTGCATGATTTTATGTTGCATCGTATCAATCATTGTATCTAACTGACTTACATTTAACATATCATAACTATCTTTGTACATCTCTTCATCGGTACGTTGCATGGCAAATGATGATAAATCAAAACTCATACGTTGTTCTTTGAATGTACCTCGCAAAAGGGATATTTCTTCCGGACTTTTATTTCTTTTTTCTTCGTTATATCGAAAGTTTTCATCGTAGATAATGCCATCTTTCAAATGAAACACTAAATAATGCTTGTCTTGCGACATAAACATCATCCCTGATTTAGCATAGGTAACCGTTGTATAGTTATTGACGCGCGTATGATCATATATTAACACATCGTATATATGTTGATTGTCTTTGTCTTTTTTACCTATACGAATAATATAATTATCAATACCATCATAAAATACACCTTCTTCAATGTTTAATGCCGGTTTTTGAGAACGTATATCAATTAATAAGGTTTTGGCTTTTAAGTTAGCCACCGGGACAATGTTATTGGTAACAAAAAACCCTAAAGCGGAACTTAACACGGTAAAAACAATGAGCGATCGCATTATACGATATAAAGGAATACCGGCCGATTTCATGGCTGTAAGCTCATAACGCTCGCCTAAATTGCCAAAAAGCACCAAGGAAGACAATAATATAGCCAACGGCAATGCCATAGGTACAAAGGTAAATGATATGTAACCCATCAATTGAAACAAAATTTTCAACTCTAAGCCCTTTCCTACCAAATCATCCACATATTTCCAGAAAAATTGCATTAAAAAAATAAAAACAACCACAAAAAAGGTCATAAAAAAAAGACCTATATAGCTTTTAAATAAATAAAAATCAATTTTCTTCACAACAGCTATTTGTTATTGAGTTGATTAATACACGTTGGCTGTATACTTTCAATGCTTTTTTTGTTTCTTGTAATTGCTTTAAAGTCGACATGCAAATGTACTAAAATTATCGAATTAGCAAGTCGGACTATTCCTAGTTTTTACAATGAATGTTTTGCTATAGATGCAAATGTAAGGGAATCTTTGCTAAAATGGATAGTTTACATCAAGGGATGAATAGTGAGACATATGACTTTTTGTCAGAAACCGCTTTCATCTGTCAGTTTTGGTGAAATTGAAACAACGAGCTGTTATACTGACATATAGTACGCATAATACGAAAATAGATTTTCTTTGGCATAATGATTGACAAAAAGCTTAGAGAATTAAATAAATATATAGAATAAATAAAAAATTGAAAGGATAAAATAATGGGAAAAATAATAGGAATAGACTTAGGTACCACCAATTCATGTGTGGCAGTAATGGAAGGAAACGAACCTGTAGTTATCCCTAACAGCGAAGGCAACAGGACCACTCCCTCCATTGTTGGTTTTTTGGATAACGGAGAGCGCAAGATAGGCGATCCGGCCAAACGTCAGGCGGTTACCAATCCTAAAAAAACGGTTTCTTCCATTAAACGATTTATGGGCGAAACCTTTGATCGTGTAGATAAAGAAGTAAAACGTGTAAGTTATACCGTTGTAAAAGGCGACAACAATACCCCTCGGGTGAAGATTGACGATCGCATGTATACACCGCAAGAAATATCGGCTATGGTACTTCAAAAGATGAAGAA
>DHTG01000054.1:0-39032 GCA_002411545.1 Bacteroidales bacterium UBA5266
TCAGGATGTTGCATTGATGAAAACAGAAAAAAAATGTGGCACATTTTTTGAATCATTCAACGCATTCATAATAAAAGCTGAAGAAAAGAATTCCGGAAAACATTTACTATCTTTGCAGATTCATTATTTAATCAGCTATATAAAACATAAATTATTCTTATATAAATCTTTAATTATATATCATTTGCATGAAAAAAGGTAAGTCCCTTATAAAAGTCCCACTATTTCTTACAATTTTCTTACCATGTATGGTTTATTTTATGACCGGATATGGACAAGAAAAACTCCATGAACAAGCTAAAAAATTAGTTACCACAAAAACTGGAGTAGTTGTTTGTACGGTAATCGACGAATCCGAGCAAGCGCTAGAATATGCAACTGTTGCCGTAATAAGCATTAAGGACTCGTCAGTGATAACCGGAAGCATCACCAATTCTAAAGGAGTTTGCACTATCTCAAACATTCCATGGGGAAATTATCTTATCAGAATCGGATATATAGGATATAAAGACATCTACTCCGGACCTGTTAGCATATCATCATCATCGCCGGTAGCGAATTTGAATCGCCAGCAAATGAAACTCGGCTCCTCTCAAATAGAAGGCGTTACCATAAGTGCTCAAAAAGATATGCTGCAAACCAATTTAGACAAGAAAGTTTTCAATGTCGACCAAAGCATCGCATCGGAAGGCGTTACGGGATTGGAAGTCTTGGAAAACATCCCTTCGGTTAGTGTTGATTTAGAAGGCAACATATCATTACGAGGCAGCGAAAGCGTTACCATATTGGTTGACGGACGGCCTACCAACCTCACCCTTGACCAAATTCCATCGAGCATGATTGAAAGTGTTGAATTAATCACGAACCCATCGGCACGTTTCGACCCTGACGGAGTTTCGGGAATTATTAATGTGGTTTTGAAAAAGAAAAAAGAGAGCGGTTTTAACGGTATGATTACCTTGGGAACCGGTATCAGCAATTTAGAAGACAAGTTTTATTGGGGAACACAAAACGCATCGGCAAGTATTAATTATCGATATAACAAAATCAACCTATTTGCCAATTATGACTTTCGCTCTCGCGGCAGAAACAATACCGGCACATTAGAAAGAGAATCCGTTTTCAACAACGACACCACTATTTTAAACCAAAACTCATTGAGTAATAGAAGGGGGTATTCTCACAACCTTCGCACCGGTTTTGATTATTTCATCAATAAACAAAACACATTATCATTCAATGTTTCTTACAATACCCATAACAGGATCAGCCATTCCGAAACCGACAGTAAGTCGCAAACAGGATCATCCGATGCATTTAATAAAATCTATAAACTCGACAACGATTGGACACATGCCAACCAGAACATTGGGGCTAATCTATTTTATAAACATGAATTCCAGAAAAAAGGACAAGAATTGAGTGTTGATGTATACTACTCCCATCGGTGGGGAAATAACATCAATTATTCCATGGAAGATTATTCACAACCCGCCAACAGGGAGGATTTCTATAACTTGGAGACAACCGATGCGAGGAATCAATACACTACCGCTCAAATCGATTTTGTAACACCCATAGGAAACGGCGGACGTATTGAAACGGGATATAAATTATTAATTCGCAACACCTTTCAAGATTACATTCAAGAAACGGGTAATGCGGCCGATAATTTAACGGAAGTTCCTTCCGACGCAAACAACTATAATTATAATGAATATATTAACGCGGCTTATTTCATTTACTCCAACACTATAAAAGAAAAATTCAAATACCAAGTCGGACTAAGGGGTGAATTGGCCGACAACATGTTTAATCTGAACAAATTAGATACATCCACTCGTAGTTTTTATCCCAACATCTTCCCTACCGTGCATTTAGTTTATGATTTTAACAAAAAACATTCTTTATCATTAAGCTATAGTATGAGGGTAAGACGTCCGAACATTTTCCAATTAAATCCTTATGTTAATAACTCCGACCGTTTCAATTTATCGAAAGGGAACCCTAATCTTAAACCTGAATTAACCAACTCGGTGGATTTATCGTATCAATACTTTACCGAGAAAACCACCGTGACGGCAAGCGTATTTTATCGACATCGTTATCAGATGATTAGCAGATACACCGAATTATTAAACGATTCAGTAAGTATGACATCTTATCAAAACTTTGATCAAGCACAATCCTACGGCATGGAATTGTATTACGCACAAACCCTTTTTAAATGGTGGAAAACCAATATAAGCGGTAGTTTTTATCAAACACTTATCGACAGTAAGCAAGAAATGATAGATCCGAATTTAATGGATGATTGGAGTTGGAATGTTAGAGGCACTTTTAATTTTATTCTACCGAAAGATTTAGACCTTCAACTAACCGCCAACTATCGTTCCCCCATTATCACTACCGGTAGTATGAGTGGATTCGGTTGGGGCGGCGGCAGCGGTCAAGGACGCATGGAGCAGCAATGGAATCTTGATTTGGGAATAAAAAAATTATTTTTAAAGAAAACGCTTACCTTGACTATAAGAATTAATGATATATTTGCAACGCAAAATCACAAGGTACATACCTTTGGTAGTGACGATAAATCATCGTTCGATGCCTATAGTTACCGAAAAAACGACAGAAGATCATTATTCGTTTCACTTTCCTATAAAATAAACAATTATCGACCGAAAAAAGATATGCATCAAGGAGAAGGAAATGATTTATTCGAAGAATAATTAAGATGAAAAAAATAGCTTTTAATAAATATTATGTTTTGTCATGTATCTTATTAGCTATCTTTTTGCTATCCTGCAAAAAAATCAAACAGTTTCCCGATATCCCTTATATCGAATTTGTAAGCTTTACTAAACTAAATAATGTAAGTCCACAAAAAGGAATATTATGTGTATACTTTACCGATGGAGATGGTGATATTGGTTTTAAATCTAATGAAAACGATACTGCTTACAACTTTTTTATTGATTATTATGAAAAACAAGAGGGCGTTTTTGTTAAAGTCCATTTAGATGTAACACACAATGCTCGTATTCCCATACTGAACTCTTCCGGACATAAAAAACCTTTAGAAGGAAATATTGAAATTGAAATTGAATATAATAACTATACTTCCCCTTACGATACCATTCAATTTGAGTGCTGGTTAATTGACCGAGCCGGAAACAAAAGCAATCATATTTTTACTCCGCCTATCATTGTCGAAAAATAAATCTTTTTGTTTATAAAAAATTTCGCTTTCGTTCATTTTACGCAATTTTAGGCATAACTTATGCATAAAAAAACTATCTTTGCACATTAAATAGCTTTTTTAATTCATATAATAATAACTCATCTATTATGAAAAGAATTTATCTAGTCAGTCTTCTGTTAGCAATCTCTTTGCAAGCTTATACACAGGAGATTTATTATGTTTTCCAAGATATCACATCAAAAAACATCAAAACCGGAGCTGAAAGGATAGAGCTATATTTGCCTTACATTAAGCATAAGAAAGTGGCCGTATGTACAAATCACACCGGAATGATAGGAAGCAAACATTTGGTGGATAGTTTACTTTCTTTACATATAGAAATCACAAAGATATTTTCCCCTGAACACGGATTCAGAGGCGAAGCCGAAGCCGGTAAGAGAGTCAACCATAGTGTAGATAAACAAACAGGTATTCCCATTGTTTCACTCTATGGCCAACACAAAAAACCTGATAGTAACGATTTAAAAAATGTAAATATAATTCTATTTGACATTCAAGATGTAGGAGCCCGATTTTACACCTACATCTCTACTTTACACTACATCATGGAAGCCGCAGCTGAACATAATATCCCTGTTATTGTATTAGACCGTCCTAATCCTAACGGCTATTGGGTTGACGGTCCTGTATTAGAAAAAAAACACACTTCATTTGTCGGCATGCACCCTGTTCCTATTGTCCATGGTATGACGATAGGAGAATATGCTAAAATGATTAATGGAGAACAATGGCTTGCTGACGGAAAAAAATGTTTACTACAAGTAGTACCCATGAAAGGATATCACCACACGTTTCGTTATCAACTACCCATTCACCCCTCCCCTAATCTTTCAAGTATGACAGCCATTTATTTATATCCCACCTTATGTTTACTGGAAGGCACCCCTTTGAGTATAGGCCGTGGCACCGATAAGCCTTTTTGTATAGTAGGTTATCCTAATTTACCAATTGGAAACTATACGTTTACGCCCAAGGATATTCCGAATGTAGCAACGAATGTTCCTTGTAAAAACAAAAAATGCACAGGATACGATTTAACAACCTTGGGTAATATGATTATGAAAAATAAAAATTTTATCAATGTTGATATTATCATTGAATTATATAATAATTTTCCCGATAAAAACAATTTCTTCACTCCTTTCTTCGATAAATTAGCCGGCAGCGATACGCTTAGAAAACAAATTATAGCGGGAAAAAGTGCTGAAGAAATCAGAGAATCATGGAAAGAAGAATTAAATCAATTTAAATTAATACGAAAAAAATACCTATTATACGGCGATTTTGAATAAATACTACGAATCTAATGCACTGGATAGATATTCTTAAACAACTCGACATTGATATTTTACTGTTTGTAAACAGCCTCCATACACCTTTTTTAGATATACTGATTTATGCAATGACCAAATGCTGGTTTTGGGTTCCATTTTTTGCATGGATCTTATACATGCTTTTTAAAACGTACAAACACAAAACATGGATAATTTTATTATTTGCTGCATTAACCATAAGCCTAACCGATCAAAGCTCCGTTTTTATTAAAAACAACGTACAAAGACTGCGACCGAGCCGTCAAGTTTTATTGGAAAATTATTTACATTTACATACATCCAAAGATGGTAAAGTATATCGAGGAGGGCCTTATAGCTTTGTTTCTTCTCATGCCACCAATAGTTTTGGAATGGTTGTGCTTCTCATCTATTTCTTTGCTCCTATCACCAAACACAGATGGTGGATTTTTCCCGCTTGGGCATTTATTTTTAGTTTAACACGTATCTATTTAGGAGTACATTACCCTTCCGATATTTTAGCAGGCACTTTACTCGGATTAATGTGTGGTTGTTTTATTTTACTCTTACATCATATTTTCCTAGTGTTTACCATAAAATATAAAAACAAAAAAAATGCACAAACTAATACATAAAGACATATTGACGTCAAGCAATCAATTTCTTACTGATTGGATTCAACAATTTCCCCGAAATTTATTAGAAGAAAATATTCCTGCTTATAGCGTAGTGTATACGGATTATCAAACAAAAGGTCGGGGACAACAAGAACATACTTGGGAAAGCGAAAGAGGAAAAAACTTACTCATGAGTATAATACTTTATCCCAACATACTTCCTTCTCATCAATTCCTAATCTGCGAACATGTCTCATTAGCTATTGCTGACTTTCTTGATAAACAGCTTGGAATCGAAGATGTAAAAATAAAATGGCCTAACGACATTTATATTAAGAATAAAAAAATTGCCGGCATATTGGTTGAACACACCATCCAACATGATCGAATTTTATATAGCATTGCCGGCATAGGATTAAACATTAATCAAGCATCATTTGCCTCTTGGATTCCAAATCCTACGTCTGTTTTGATAGAAACAAATAATACGTACGACATAGAATCTATCCTCCAATCTATCGTTGAAAACATAAAAAAAATAAGCACTAAAGAAGCTTCCCTTATCCATCAAAAGTATATACAATATCTTTACCAATACAATCAATTTGCACGATACAAAATCATTAAAACACAAGAAATTCATCAGCTTAAAATCATCACCGTAGAACCTACGGGTTTATTAAAAACTGAAGACCCAATGGGTGAAGTTTATATGTTTAATTTTCATGAAATAGAATATTTGACTGAATCTTATTAGTATGAATCATATCACAGGCATCATCACAACACTCAACGAAGCGCATAACATTGAAGCATGTATAAAATCATTGCAATCTATATGCAATGAAATCATTGTTGTAGATTCAAATAGTTCTGATAATACGGTAGCATTAGCCAAAGCATTAGGCGCAAAAACCTATCTTCAATCCTATTTAGGCGATGGTATTCAAAAAAACGTCGGACTTGCCTACGCCAGCAACCTATGGATATTCAGTTTAGATGCCGACGAACGCATTACACCTGAATTAGCAGAAGAAATACAGACATTAGACCTTGACAACACTCCTTTTGAGGCTTTTGCCGTTAAACGGAAAAACTATATCGGAAGCCGGTGGATTAAAACATGTCGATGGTATCCCGATTATTTGATACGCCTTTACCGCAAAGATAAAACCAAATTCACGGAGGTGAAACAACATGCCTGCGTGCCTTCTAAAAACATGAAAAAACTACAATCAGCTATAGATCATTATAGATACAATAACATAGGTGAACTTTTCTCTAAACCGGCACGCAATTACAGTTCTCGGGGAGCAAAAATACTCTATTTGAATGGGAAGAGAGCCAACGCCTTCTCTCCATTCCTTCATGGTTCGGCTGCTTTTCTTACAAATTATTTGATTAGAGGGGGAATCTTGGGTGGTATGGATGGATTGACATTATCGTTAGCTATCGCTATAAATAGCTACCTCAAATATGCTAAACTGCTCGAATTTCAACGCGATCCTAAAGTCTTGTCTTCTGAAAACTTCGAATCGGTTTGGTAATACATACCTTTATTATTATGTATAATAACTCACAGACAAAAAAAACGGGAGAATCTCCCGTTTTTTTATTATTAAGCATAAAACTTATTCGGTGGCTTCGGCTGTTTTTGTACCACTGTATTTGATGGCGGTCAATTCAACCATATCAAAAAACTTATAGGTAATGTCCATATCAAGTTTCTTTTCGGAAAAATACAACTTACAATTGGCATTTTCTATCTTATCGCTATCAACATTAGGAAATCCTAATTTAATAATAGTAGCTACTTGAGAACCCGTTAATAGATATTCCGTATCAGATTTTTTTGTTAATCGAAAGCCTGCTAAATACAAAACATCCTCCTCTGTAAGAGAATTTGTAACAATTACTTTTACATTTTCTTTCGTTTCTTTAGTAGTGTCTGTTGTCATAGTCATGGAACCGGTATAAGTGCCGGAATACTTGTTGGAAGTCGCTTTATCGCAACTTATAAAAGCAATGGTTGTCAAAGTAACAACAAAGCATAATAAAACTAACTTTTTCATATTTATTTAATTTAAATTATAATTATATAAACTATTGCAAAAATAATCAAAATACTGAGATGTTTTTTTTTATTTCATTAAAGATTAAATATCTGCATTACATCAACATGAACAAACCACAATAAATTATTCCCGTTTCTTTTCAGGAAAAAAAGGCATTAAAAAAAGAAAATAGGCATTAAAAAATGCAAACAAAGTCAATCCGTCTTGGCGTTCCAGGGTATCGTCCGTCATCATGGAAAAAAACATAATTAACATAAAAATTAAAAATAAATCATACCTATAAGCCTTACGCTTAATAAAAGGATATAATATTGAAAACATAATAACAAAAAAACCTACTACACCAAATCCGATGAAAAATAACAGAAATTGATTATGACATAATTTATTGGTATTTTTTAAGGGGGAGTCGGAAATCAATAACTGACGAGCAAACGCATCGTTAATATCACCGCTTCCCACTCCCAATAAGGGTTGTTGCTTTATCAACAAAAGTGCATTTTTCCACAATTCAATCCGTTGCGGTAAGGTATATCCACTTACAACCTTATTCTTTTTATAATCCGATAATTCCCATAACAAACCATATAAACGTGATTTATATCCCATGAGGCTAACATAGGCTACATTGGCAATTCCATTTTCAATATTCTTTATATCATTATCCGATAAGCTCTCAACTCCTACACGATCTTTACGTAATCCTTTGGAATTTAAATAACGCATTAAGGTGTTTTTGATTGTATGTTCATTATGTATGTCCATTCCATTGTACGGTAATCTACTGCGTTGATCCCAGGCTTCTTTTAATTCTAATTCACAAACGTAGGTATATACATAACTTCCATTCTCTATTAACATACAATTGGTATCATGTACATAAGGATTCCCATCTACCGTTGAAACATCCGCTTTGTGAGCATCAAAATCTACCGTATAATAATTTTTGACTAAGACATACGTATATAAAATAGCACCGCTTATACCCAAAAGGAAAACAAGAGGCAGGAGAATTCGATGTAGACGATCTTTCTTTTCAAAAGCTTTTTTAAGAAGCAACACACAAAACGACAATACCAACATTATCAAAGCCGTTAGTGCCCCAACATAAATAATGAGATAAAAAATCCAAGCTAAATAGATTAGCAACAAGCATTGTTGCCAACGATACTTTTCCTTCTGTAGTAAATACAACGAAATAAAAACAGCCAAACATAAATTCATTTCAAAACGTATATAAGATATGTAAACGGCAATCTCACGTTTATCTATTAAATCGTTTTGATGATAATGAATAAATCCGTATACCGAACTAATCAACACTCCCACTAGATACACTTTCAGTAAATTATGAAATTCAATAGTAGATAGAGGTTTTGTTGTTGCAAATATAACGGGAATGAAAAATAGCGGAATTTTAAGCCAAATCGATTTCCATGCTTGAGGATAATTTTCTGTATATACCAACCCCATCAGATACACAAAAAAAAACAATAATACAATAAATAACAGCTTGTTGTTTTTTGTCTGATACCATTTCCGTACAAAATCACCTTCCAAAAACCAATTTGCTACTAATAGAATTCCTCCTATACTCATAAAGGGACGACAAAAGGGAATCCCCACTAATAAAAACATGAGTGCGATAAAAAATACAACTCTATGAACAACAACTCTGTTGATTAACACAAGCCTGGGAATTATATGATTATTTCTTGGTTTTTCCTTTTAACAAAGCTGTATATTCGTGAAGATTATGCAATAAATCTTTCGCTTTTATCATTTCAGGATCTATTTGTAAAGAAGCTTGTAGCCTACCCTTTTGATAATAGTAGCGACTCACAATTTCAAGATATAACAATTCTTTGATTTCTTTTTTATATCTCTCTAAATCCTTGCTCTTTTCTTTTTTTACGAGTTCTTTCAGTTGGTTAATCTCTTTATTTACAGCTTCTGAAAACTTATCATCTTTCACACTTTGTTCCAGATTGGCAATTTGTCTTTCAGTATATGTCTCATATTCTATATTTTGATTCACAGCATAGCTTAAAAAATCTTCATACATCTGGTCGGTGAACACAAAATTTTCTACCGGAGGTATTTTATTGTTATTAAATTTAAATTCATTGGCATAATTAAAAATAATACGTTTTTCCAACATAGCCAATAAAATGGTACTATATGTTTCGGGCTTAATCACAACATCAGGTTCTACCCCACCATAATCATAAACAGTTCGTCCGTTTTTTGTTTTAAATGCAACGGCATTAGAATCGATTTTTGATTTGGAAAGCCCATTACTATCTCTATCGGAGTAATCTACCTTTTGGATACATCGGCCGGAAGGAATGTAATATTTCGAAACCGTAACTTTAAGATTAGTATTGTAACTTAAGGGAAGCACATTTTGAACCAGCCCTTTACCAAAAGTACGACGACCAATCACAACCCCTCTATCCAAATCTTGAATGGCACCGGCTACAATTTCAGAGGCGGAGGCACTAAATCCATCTACCAAAACCACTAAAGGGATATTTGCATCCAGAACTTCATTTTGTGTATAATAAAACTGATTTTTATCCGACAGTTTACCTTTTGTACTCACAATCAACTCTCCTTTATCCACAAATAAATTTACAATATTGACTGCTTCGTGTAGCAAGCCCCCACCATTGCCACGCAAATCCAATATCAACGATTTAATTCCTTCTTCTTTTAATGACAGAAATGCATTTTTAACATCCAAAGAAGCATTCTCCATAAATTGAGTTAAATAAATATATCCTATATCATCGCCAACTTTACTTGCATAGGCGACATTTGGAAATTTAATTTCCTCTCTAACGACATTCTTTGAAACGATCGATTTTCTTCCGTAAGGTATAATGTCTAATTTCACACTTGTTCCGGGATGCCCTCTTAATAATGCACTAACATCCGAAACACTTTTGTTTTTAACATCTTGATTATTTACTTTAACGATTTTATCGCCGGCTTGTAAGCCTGTTTTATAAGCGGGAGTTCCCTCATAAGGCTCAGAGATAACAACATAATCCTCTGTTTGTAATATAGTGGCACCTATACCTCCGTAATGACCTGCCGTCATTAATTTAAGCTCTTCCATCTGCGATTCCGGATAGAATACCGTATAGGGATCTAATTTGTTTAGCATGGCATGTATAGATTCCTCCACTAAATTAGTAACATTGATGTCATCCACATAATTTTCGTTCAACTGGCGTAACAAGGTAGCATAAATATCTAAATTCTTTGCTATTTCAAAATCATTCCGGACAAAGCCTATCGTTAGTGAAGTAAGTAAAACAAACGATATGACAATCAGAATATTTCTTTTCTTTCCTTTCATATATAATTCTTTTTTTTGTTAAACGAAAAGCAAGATCTTTTATTGCAAGCAATATCCCAAGAAAACAACATTATTCGAGTCAATAATTTCATGAAAACATTTGTACAATTTGAATAAAAAAAGCAATGATTAACTTATAATCAAACATCAACACAAACAAGAAACCATAAACCGCACCGAAAAAATGGGCTGTATGTCCGATATTATCCATATTTTTCCTTGCCATATACATGGAATACAGGAGAAATAATATTCCGAAAATAAAGGCCGGTATGCCAATGGGGATAAAAAAGATATAAATCTTTTGTAAGGGATATAATAATATACTGGCAAATATCACGGCAGAAGTAGCCCCCGAAGCACCAACAGCATGATAATTATAATCTTCTTTATAAATTCTTAAATCATACATCGTTGAAAAGAGTATGGATGTTATATATAACAAAAGATACATTACATGTCCCTTATTATCAAATAAAAACACATATGCATCTTCTACAATTTCGCCAAACATCCATAAGACAAACATATTAATTAGTAAGTGCATCCAGTTGGCATGGATAAAACCATAAGTCAACAAACGATACCACTGATTTTGATGTGCTATCGCATATGCATTGAAGGATAAACGATAAAAAACATCTTTCCGCATGATGGCTATCACGGAAATCAAAACACTAACAACAATGATTATAAGATTTACCATAGACTTTTCTTCCAATAATTAAGGTGCAAAAATAGACATTTTTTTATTGTCAACACGCAAATATCAATCTTTTGGGGACTTTATAACTGTTTATATCTCTGTATGCTGCTGACGGAATGCCTGAAATGCCTCTCAGAGTTTGCGCTAAAACCTTAGAGATTTTCTTTAAGCTGCAGATTCTTCCAAGAAGCACTAAATAATAAATGAATGTAGGTTTTTTTACATTATTGTCCGATAAATATACTTTATGCGTAACGGATTCTTCACCTCACTTCGTTACGCTCAGAATGACAATGATTTTAATATGATGAAGGGGCGCAGAAGGCTGTTATTCTGAGCGAAGCGAAGAATCTATTGGAATTTATCGGACATTAGTAATTTTATTAAAAAAAAAAGTATCTTTGTCTTGAAAAAAGTGCCTTTGTAAATTAAAAAACATAAAGTATGAAAAAATTAATTTTAATAATTATTCTTATCAGTATTATTCCTTATTCGCTTATCTCTCAAACCTATTCTAAGGACAAAACAGTCATAGTATCGGCAAGCATCAATGCCTCGGCTCCTTCGATTAGCTTGCATTGGTTGGCTCAAGACAGCACCATTTCCTATGATATTTTCAAAAAGAGTCCAAATTCCGAATCTTGGACAACACAAATAGCCTCATCCTTACCGGCAGGGACCTTATCATTTACGGATACCAATGTTAAAATTGGAGAAGAATATGAATATATAGTAGTAAGAAATTATCTGCCTTCGAATAACAAAGGATATGGATTTATATTAAGCGGGATAGAAAAAGGTGCCATATATAATCATGGCATTTTACTATTAGTGGTGGATAGTCTTTCGACCCGTGGATTGGATTTCGAAATCAAACGATGGATAGACGATACCGAAGCAGATGGATGGGTGGTGAAAACGCTGCGCATCGACTCAAATGATCAAGTTACCAGCATTAAATCAGCCATAATTACGCTCTACGATGAAGACCCCGAAAATACGAAAGCATTGTTTTTATTGGGAAGAGTTCCCGTACCTTATTCAGGTAATTTATGTCCGGATGGGCATCCCGACCATGTAGGAGCTTGGCCTGCCGACGGATATTATGCCGACGTAGATGGTAATTGGACAGATGAAAGCGCAAACAGCACCTCTTCCGGCAAAGCAAGAACCATTAACACTCCCGGGGATGGAAAATTCGACCAATCCGTATTCTATTCTCCCGTAGATTTGCAAATCGGCCGAGTAGATATGCGTAATTTACTCTTATATACAAAAAGTGAAACTACTTTACTGAAACAATACCTGGATAAAAATCATGCCTACAAAAACAAACATTTCGTTCCTCGAAACAGGGGTTTAATAAGAGATAATTTTATCGCTTATCCGGAAGGTTTTGCCGCTTCCGCCTTCAATTCCTTTTACACCTTATGCGACAGTGTAGATTATAACATTGGATATAGTAATGTATTATCAAAGAATGATTATCAATGGGCCTATGGTTGCGGTGGAGGTTCATATACCAGCTGCAGCGGAGTGATCACATCCACCTTTTTAGCAAGCGACACCTTAATGAATGTTTTTAATTTTCTTTTTGGAAGCTATTTCGGCGATTGGGACAACACTAACAATCTGTTACGTTCAACTCTCGCCAGCGGTTCGCTCTCTATTGCCTGGTCGGGAAGACCTTTTTGGTATGTACATCAAATGGCCATGGGATACAACATAGGATATTGTGCCAAACTTACGATGAATAACCAAAACACCTATTATCCGGGAAACATACCTAAAGGAGTACATATTGCTTTATTGGGCGACCCAAGCTTACGTGCCCACATACTCTCTCCCCCTTCGAATGTCATTGCAACATTCGAAAACAAACAATGTGGAATAAGCTGGCAAAAATCTACGGACGAAGTCGATGGATATTATGTTTTCAAACGATTGCATCCTAATCAAGCCTATACCTTGGTTTCTCCCTCTATTATTAAAGATACTTTATTTATTGACCGGACCACCTCTGAAACAGGAACATACCAATACATGGTCAGAGCAGTGGGCTTACATACAAGCCCGTCGGGTAGTTATTACAACTTGAGTTTGGGAAGAATCGATACAGCATTCAATCATCAAGCTTTTGTCAGCATCGCTGACGTAAAACCTCTTTCAACTATTAAGATTTATCCAAATCCCGCTAAACATATTTTGACAATCGAAAACAATGAATACCTCATCAAAGTGGTATATATATACGATATGCTTGGCAAAGAAATTACCAGATTACAGACCAATAACCACAAAGTAGTTTTAAATATCCAGCATATCAATCCCGGGATCTATGTATTAAAAACAAACACCGAACAAGGCACATTCAACCATAAAATTCATATAATTCGTTAATATACTTTTCTTTCATTCTATGCTTACAACAAAGATCATCAAACACAAATCAGGCTTTATTATACTTACATTGATATTAATGTATAGTATTTTGCTAACTTCCTGCAAAAACTCTCGCTATTTAAACAGCAAGGTAACATTTATCTGCAAAATGAACGGACAGAAAATGTTGGCAAATACAATTAGTATTGATGTGTACGATGAAACACAAAAGTTGGTATGCCAAATAAAAACTGATTACGATGGCGAAGCTACAGAATACATGACTACAGAAAAACAATACTGTATCGAAGCATATGGAACAGATAACCAACAACATGAAATCAAAGGAGCGATTAACTTTTATTTAGATTCCGACAACGAATACGAATTTATTGAGATTTCCATGAAATATGTCTCTTCGCAATACTAAAGCGAAGGCTCGTATTTCACAAGATAATGTTTACAAATTAGTTTCGCTTATCATTTCATTTCACAAAGTTTTTATATACTTTTGCACTAATTTTTTATTTATATCATCCATATGAGTAAACAACAAACGTTAATATCTCCCTGTAAGCTTAAAGGAAAAGGCTTACATATTGGCAAAGAAGTAAATATCACACTATTACCGGCTGAAATAAATCACGGCATTGTTTTTAAACGTATTGACATAGAGCATCAACCTTTAATTCCTGCTTCCATAGAATTAGTGAACGAAACAGCTCGAGGCACGGTCATCACCAATAAAGATGGCATTACGGTCAGAACCATTGAACATCTTATGGCAAGTTTAGCCGGCATGGGCATTGACAATGTATTGATTGAATTAGACGGTGAAGAAATCCCCATATTAGATGGAAGTGCTAAGTATTTTGTAGATGCCATGCATAAAGCGGGGATAATGGAACAAGAGGCCGAAAGGAAAACCTATGAGTTGAAAGAAGTTGTCCGTTGGAAAGATGAAAATAGCGAAATCGAATTGATGGCCATCCCCAGCGAGACGTTTAAAGTATCGGTTTTGGTTGATTATAAAACCAAGGTATTGGGACAACAATATGCTGAACTTCATAATATAGATGATTTTGCCAAAGAAATAGCCCCTTGTCGCACGTTTTGCTTTTTACACGAAATTCTACCCCTTATTAAGAACAATCTCATTAAAGGAGGCGATTTGGATAACGCAATTGTCTATGTAAATCAACTGCCCGATAAATCAGACATCAAGAAAATTGCATCCATTTTTAATCACCAAGAGATAAGCGTTGAAAACACAGGCATATTAAACAATGTAAGCTTACACTATCAGAATGAAGTAGCCAGACATAAATTATTGGATGTCATAGGTGATTTACGCCTTATTCCTTATCATTTGAAAGCTCATATCATTGCCAAATGCACCGGACATACCGCCAATGTGAATTTTGCACGATTGTTATTAAAAAAAATCAAAGAAGGAGAACAAAATCCTGTTTTCGATATATTCAAAAAACCCATCTTATCCAGCAACGAAATCAAAGCCAAACTACCCCATCGTTATCCTTTTTTGTTGGTTGATAAAATCATTGAATTAGACCAAATGCGCGTAGTAGGCATAAAAAATACAAGCATCAACGAAAGTTTTTTTATCGGACACTTTCCCCAAGAACCTGTGATGCCCGGGGTGTTGATCGTAGAAGGATTGGCTCAAACAGGTGGGGTGTTAGTGCTAAGTCAAGTACCTGACCCTGAAAACTATTTAACATTTTTCTTAAGTATTGATAAAGTAAAATTTCGCACAAAAGTAAGCCCTGGGGATGTATTAATCTATGAAATGATACTGTTGGAACCTATCCGCCGTGGACTTGCACGTATGAAAGGGAAAGCATATGTAAATAACAAAATTGCTGCCGAAGGTGAATTTTTAGCGCAAATAACGAAAGATAAATAACCTTAAATGCCGAAACATGCAAAAGGATCCAAATACAAATAAGTGGACTTATTCTTATACCTTAAAAGTGTCGAAGGATAAAAGACGTGAAATTGAATCATGTGCAAAGAAAAACAATATGACAGTAAATAGATTTATAAAAGAATCTATAGAATTAAATTTAAAACTTCACAAAACAAAACATACGAATGGCAATGACATATTGAAGAATCAATTAGAATTATTTAAATTTTAATTATTTTTCCCCATTTGTTTTTATATTTCGTATTTTTGCAAAAAATTAAAAATACTATATCATGATTCAACGCATTCAATCCTTATTGCTTTTATTAGCAATGATAAGTTTAATAATCGGAACACTAATGCCAATTGCCACTATTACAAACTATGATGCTCAATACCTGTATTCATCATGGGTTTTAAAACTTAACATCCCGGGTGGAAATATTATTATGACCAATTACTACATTGGAGTATTGCAAATTGTACTTGCTGTAGTTTGTTTGATAAGCATCTTCTTTTATAAGAACCGACCTACACAATCCAAAGTATGTATTGCCGGTATCATTATAAATTTCATTTTATTATTGCTGATGTTATATATTTACCCCGATCGTATTTTTCCCGAAATCGACATATTCAAATATGAAAAATTCGATATTGTGTATAATCCTTGGTGCATTTCTTCTATACTATCCTTGGCTTTCTTGTATTTAGCCAATAAATTTATTTTGAAAGATGAAAAGAAAGTACGCGATGCAGACCGGCTTCGATAATTTTCTTTGGTGTTCATTATTTCTAAAAAACAAACCCCATTATGCCTTTTAACTTACAGGCCCCATTTAAACCATCTGGCGATCAACCAGAAGCTATTTCACAACTCGTGAAAGGATTACAACAAGGTCTTGAAAATCAAACATTATTGGGTGTTACAGGTTCCGGCAAAACTTTTACTATTGCCAATGTATTGCAAAAAATGAATCGTCCTACTCTGGTAATGAGTCATAATAAAACATTGGCCGCTCAATTATACAGTGAATTCAAAGAGTTCTTTCCGGATAATGCAGTCGAATATTTTGTTTCCTATTATGATTACTATCAACCCGAAGCATACTTGCCAACCACCAACACTTACATTGAAAAAGATCTTTCTATCAATGAAGAGCTGGAAAAACTACGTCTTAGTACAACTTCGGCTTTACTATCAGGAAGAAGAGATATTATTGTTGTATCTTCCGTATCTTGCATATATGGGATTGGCAATCCGGAAGAGTTTGCAAAAAACACGATTAATCTTACGTGTGGGCAAAAAATTAGTAGGAATAAATTATTACATGACTTTGTAGGTAGTTTATATAGTAGAACAGAAGTATACTTAGAACGAGCAAAGTTCAGGGTAAAAGGCGATATTGTTGATATATTCCCTGCTTACAGCGACATCGCCTATCGTATTACTTTTTGGGGCGACGAAATTGAAAGCATGGAATCGATTGATCCTATCAAAGGATTTTCTATTGAATTGATAAATGAACTCACCATTTATCCGGCCAATATCTTTGTCACCTCACAAGACACTATACATCAAGCTATCAAAGAAATTCAAATAGATTTAAAAGTCCAGGTAGATTATTTTAAAGAAATTGGGAAACATCTTGAAGCTAAACGATTAGAAGATAGAGTCAACTACGACATCGAAATGATTAAAGAACTGGGATATTGTTCAGGGATAGAAAACTATTCACGTTATTTCGACAAACGTAAACCCGGCACACGACCATTCTGTCTGATAGATTATTTTCCTGATGATTTTATTTTAATTATTGACGAAAGCCATGTGAGCATTCCACAAATCAAAGGCATGTACGAAGGCGACCGCTCCCGAAAAATCAATTTAGTAGAATATGGATTTCGTTTGCCGGCAGCATTAGACAATCGTCCCTTACGATTTGAAGAATTCCAATCCATCATTGGACAAACCATCTATATATCGGCCACTCCGGCAGACTTTGAGCTTGAAATGTCACAAGGAGCAATTGTGGAACAAGTGGTAAGACCAACAGGTTTACTTGACCCCATCATTGAAATAAGACCCTGCTTAAATCAAATCGATGATTTATTGGAAGAAATTAATAAAATAGTTCAAAACAAAGAGCGTGTTTTAGTTACGACACTCACCAAACGCATGGCTGAAGAGCTTAGCCGATATTTACAACGTATTGACATAAAGACTCAATACATACATTCCGATGTAGACACTTTAGAACGAATTGAAATATTGGACAATTTAAGAGAAGGAGCCATTGATGTGCTTATTGGTGTAAACTTATTACGCGAAGGCTTAGATTTACCCGAAGTTTCATTGGTTGCTATTTTAGATGCAGACAAAGAAGGATTCCTACGTTCCGAACGTTCATTGACTCAAACGGCCGGAAGAGCCGCACGAAATGTAAACGGTAAAGTTATTTTTTATGCAGATAAAATCACGCAATCCATGCAAAAAACAATGGATGAAACCAACCGAAGACGGGAAAAACAAATTGCTTATAACCTAAAAAACAATATTTATCCCCAAAGCATTCAACGTACACGACTCTCCTTGAAAGGCGAATCCCAGCAAAAAAAATATGAGGATAATGGGAACAAAAACAACCAATTAGTAGCAGAAGAAAATCATATAAATTATTTATCTCCCAAAGAAATCAACAACCTTATTCTATCCAAACAAAAGGCTATGGAAAAAGCTGTTAAAGAATTAAATTTTATGGAAGCTGCTCGTTTACGCGATGAAATCAACTTCCTTAAAAACCTAAGAGATTGACTTTCTAGACATTTCCACAAACAAATAAACCTTTAAAAACTTTATCAATAGTTGATTTTATGTGTAAAAATTAGTAATTTTGCACAAATTTTCAAAAAAATATTACAAGTTATGAATAAGGATAAAATTCTCACAAGTATTGCATTAAGTGTTGGGATTATCCTATCATTTTTAATTGCTGGTTTGTCCTTTTATTACACAAAAGGACCAACAAATCAAGCAAAGAAAACTATACATGGGGCGGCGCTTTCAATACTTCATCAAAAATGAAAAGAGCGAGCATTAATATGAAATTAACATATTACGTTAAATAATAACTACATATATTTATGGATAAAACATTACAAGAATTCGACGAAGTAATCAAGCAATGCAAAAATGTTTTTGTGAAAAAAATGAAAGATTACGGTATTGCATGGCGAATTTTACGTATCACATCCATAACCGACCAAATATATATTAAGGCACAACGAATCAGAAGTATTGAAGAAAAGGGCACTCATAAAGTTAGAGAAGGGGTTGTCTCTGAATTTATCGGAATCGTAAACTATGCCTTAATGGCTCAAATGCAACTACATTTAGGAATTGCTTCTGTTGAAAACATAACTATGCCAGATGAAGAAGTAATTAGACTTTATAATCACTATGTACAACAGGCCAAAGAATTACTAATGAATAAAAACCACGATTATGACGAAGCCTGGCGAAACATGCGTACCAGCTCTTATACCGACATTATTTTAATGAAACTTTTACGGATAAAACAAATCGAAAACAACCACGGTAATACTCTCATTTCAGAAGGTTTAGATGCCAACTTTTACGATATTTTCAATTATGCCGTTTTTGCATTGATAAAATTTAACGAAAAATAATATCATCATGTCTTTTTGTTTAACAGTAAGTTATCGCAAAGAACATAAAAATTTTATGTATTATGTGCGTCACTTTTCCCGTATTTTTATTGGAATTTTGTTTGTTTTTTCAGGTTATGTAAAAGCCGTTGACCCTTTTGGCGGTGCATTGAAATTTGAAGAATATTTTGCTTCTTTTGGTATGGATTTTATGATTCCTTTATCCATGTCTTTTTCCATCCTGTTAAATGTCGCCGAATTCATCATAGGATTTGCCCTACTCTTTAGCATACAAATACAACTTTTTGCATGGGCTTTGTTACTATTTATGCTTTTCTTTACGGTGTTAACTTTTTGGTTAGCGTATGCATTAGATATAGTTGCACTTTTTAATTCATTGTTTAACACCAATTATCACATTTTTGTTGTTACCGATTGTGGATGCTTTGGTGATTTTATTACCTTAAGTAATAAAGCAACTTTTTACAAAAATATCGTTTTTCTGTTCTTTACATTAATTATAATAATAGAGCGTAACAGATATAAAAAACAAAGTTTTCATTATATCACCCAATGGATGCCTCTCCTATTGGGCTTAGGCTTGGTATTATTCATCCAAATTCATTGCCTACGACATGAACCTTGGCATGATTTCCGTCCTTGGAAAAAAGGAAACTTCATAGCTGCTGAAACCTATTCTGAAGCACCTATAGTAGATTATGTATTTCAATACCAAAACAATAAAAATAAAACTATAAAAGAATTAAGTGTAGATGAATTAATGAAAATCTCAGAAGATAGTTTACAAAGTATAGATTTTGAAAACAACTACACCTATCTTGATCGTAAAGAAAAAATCATTCACCCCGGAACACATGCCAAACTTTCTGATTTTTCCATCATGGATATTGAAAAAAACATGGATTTAAAAGAATCGATCATAGAACAAAAGGAATTTCATTTTATACTATTTATTCATGATATCACAAAATCTAATCTTAGCAATTTTGATGAAATCAATGCGATGGCAAGCCAATGCATTAACAACAACATACCCTTTATTGCTGTTACAGGCTCAACCGTAAATGAAATCAATGAATTTAAATCCAAGTATAAAATTGATTTCCCCATTTATTTTAGTGATGAAACCCCTCTTAAAACTGCCATTCGTAACAATCCGGGATTAATATTATTAAAGGATGGATATGTAATGGACAAATGGAGTTTTAGGGACATTCCAAACTTCGAAAACTTAAAAGTAAAAATCGAAGCATATAACTTAAAACTTAAAAAATATAAAAGCAACCACCCTCCTATTTTACCAAACGGAGTAAATTTAGATTCCATGCATCTTATACACAAAAATATTACTAACGTAGCAAATCCTAATGAATAATCTGGAAGACGACATAAAAGCAAACTTTCTCACTTTCATATCAACGGAAAGCGATTTAAAACATGCTATCCAAAGCATACAAATTCAAACAGAAAATTATATTCAAAAACATGCTATTAAATCATTGGTTCTTGGCATTTCGGGAGGCATCGACAGTGCTTTTGCTGCAGCATTGTTACGTCCGGTATGCGATAGAATGAATATACCTTTAATAGGTCGCTCCATTAGTATAGAAACAAATACTTCAGAAGAAATTGAACGATCTATATTAGTAGGAGAAAGTTTTTGTCATGACTTTTCACATATGGACTATTCAAACATTTATATGCATTTCAAAAACATACTACCCGAATTAGACAATTCCTTATTATCAAAACTAAGAACCGGAAATTGCAAAGCTCGTATTCGCATGATAGCCCTATATGATTTAGCACAAAAAAATCAAGGCATTGTAATTTCAACAGATAACTTTACGGAATATTTAACGGGATTTTGGACACTTCATGGCGATGTAGGCGATTATGCCCCTTTTGCTCAGCTTTGGAAAACGGAAGTATATTTAGCATCAAAATTACTGGCTAATCAAAACACGGGAAATGCAAAAAAAGCCTTGCATGTATGCATTGATGCAGTTCCAACCGATGGTCTTGGTATTTCATTATCTGATACAGAACAACTAGGTGTTTCTAACTATGATGAAGCTGATACTATTTTCATCAATTACTTTAATGGAGATATTTCTCTTGAAAACCATGTACTTATTAAACGTTACTTTGCATCTTCCTATAAAAGATCCAACCCAATAATGATTGAAAGAAAAAATTTATTAAACAAACATTAAGTATTGATAATTAACAATATAATAAATATTTTAAAATTTAAATTCATTACATATTACATTACATTCACATAATTTTCTGTTTTTTATATAAACAACAACAAACAATAAAAAAAATAAACATTCAAAAGTATGCAAAAAAAGTTTTACCAATAATGTATATTTTTATACTTTTGCTTTTTAGAAATATAGAGGTAACTTTTCTTTAAAATAAATGAAACCTTTTTAGGTAAAAACAAGTATAAGAAAAGAAAGTTACGAGCATAAAAAAATAAATAAAGAATAATGTCTGAAAGATTAATCATATGAAAAAGGAAATATATCTTTTATTTGTAATTTTATTTTTCGTGTGGCGCAGTGAAGCACAGCAAGATCCACAATTCACACAATACATGTATAGTGATTTATTGATAAACCCGGGTGTAGCTGGTAGCGCCGGAATATGTGCCACTGGTCTTTTCAGACAACAATGGGCAGGTTTTAATGAAGTTATTATTGATACAGTTACCGGTAAAGAGAAAAAATTTTCTACTTCTCCTCAAGAAATTCTTTTAACACTCCATGCTCCCATAAAAATATTACACGGAGGTCTAGGTCTATCTATTTATCAAGACAGATATGGTTATCAAAATGACATAGCTGCTAAATTAGCTTATTCTTTTAAATTCAATATCAGTGGAGGATCTTTAGGCATAGGTATTGCAGGCGATTTTTTAAGCCGAACCATCCGCGATGGCTTCAATCCCAGAAATCCCGACGATCCGGCGATTCCTCAATCAGGTAAATCAGATTTTTTCGTGGACTTATCATTTGGCGCTTTCTACATAAATCCCGATAAATGGTATGCAGGAGTAAGTGCTACTCATTTATTAACCGGTGAAGGTGCAAATACACATCAATCGACAAAAAGACATGTTTACCTCTATGGCGGATACAGTTTCCCCCTTCCATTCAATCCAAACTGGACTTTGAAACCAAGCGCTATGTTTAAAACAGATTTAACCACAGTCCAGTTTGACTTAACTGCTGTAGCAGAATGGAATAAAATTGTTTGGGGTGGTTTAAGTTGGCGTATAGCCGGCTTGGATGCAGTGGCCATCATTATGGGAGCAAAGCCTTTCATTAATTCTTCCAGTGCAATTCGTGGTTTGGAAGTGGGTGTTGCATATGATATCACCACCTCTCACTTAGGATATAATCATAAAAGAAGTTTTGGTAGCCCTGAAATAATGATTAAATATTGCTTTAACATTATACCTACTACTTCTAGTTATGGATATAAAGGGACTCGTCTATTAGGAAATAAACCTATTGAATATTAAAAAAAATGTATCATCCATATAATAAATTAGAAAAATAATAGTTATTCATATATAAATTTTTGAGATATGAAGAATTTGATCTTAACATTAGCGGTTCTAGTTGCAGTTGTAATAATTACAGGATGCAACAACTCGGGCAACGGTCAATTAATTGGAGCTCAAGACAGAATGCAATATAATGAAGAAGTTCCTTTTGGAATGCAATTCGTTTCTTATGGCCATTTTATGATGGGGGTCGGAGATCAAGACCCTACCTATTCTATGACTTATAGTGCAAGAAATGTCACAGTTCAAGCATTTTGGATGGACCAAACCGAAATCACCAACAACGAATATCGTCAATTCGTGGAATGGGTAGTCGATTCAATCATACATGTTCAGTTGGGAGAAACCTTAGACGAGGAAGAAAATGAACATTACGTCAAATACGGCAAAAATGAAGGAGGTGAAGAACACGAAGAAGGTGAAGTTAAAGAACCTAAAATAATAAATTGGGATACTAAAATAGATTGGGAATCTCAAGATGAAGAATACCGTGCCGCTTTATCATACCTATTGATTGAACCTGCAGCTGGTAATGAAAGGTATTATCATTATAAAATGAATGATATGGATATTAAAAAATTAGTATTCGAATATTGGTGGTATGATAAAAGAGCTTACAAAGATGATGAGGTACAAGGTGCTGCATTTAAAGAATTCGATAATGTGGATCCTCAAACGAAAGATATGGGTATGTTCTCGAACAGACCTACTGCCTATAATCAAGGTGGAAAACCTTTCTTGAGACATGAAAGAATCAATGTTTATCCTGATACTTTATGTTGGATTCATGACTTTGTCCATTCATTCAACGAACCTCTTACAAATAGTTATTTTTGGCATCCTGTGTACGATAACTACCCTGTAGTGGGTATTAGTTGGAAACAGGCTCGAGCCTTTTGTGCATGGCGGACTCACATCCGAAATGCATACCTACTCTCTCAAGAATGGGCTTATGAAAACGAATTCAGGCTGCCTAATGAAGCTGAATGGGAATGGGCAGCAAGAGGCAATGCAAACGAGAATCCCTATCCTTGGGGAGGTCCTTATACACAAAATGCCAATGGTTGTTTCTTAGGAAACTTCAAGCCAAACAGAGGTAATTACAGTGCTGATGGTGGAATGCAAACTGTTGTTGTTGCACATTATCACGCTAACGATTGGGGCTTATATGATATGGCCGGTAATGTTTCCGAATGGTGCGAAGATGCATACAATGAATCTGCACATAATTTCGGACATGACTTAAATATGCAATACACTTATTTTGCAAAAGATTCTGATGAGCCTACACTAAAAAGAAAAGTAATCAGAGGTGGTTCTTGGAAAGACATCAGTCACTATATAAACACACATACCAGAACCTATGCCTACCAAGATACAGGTAAATCTTATATAGGATTTAGATGTGCACAAACTTATTTAGGCCGTGCATATGGTGATAATTTAGCAACCTCTTCAAACGTATATTAATAAGTATAAACTATTTATAAATAACAATTAAAATAACAATTAAAAAAAATTAGATCTATGGGTTTTAATGAATTAGTAAGAAGTAAACCGTATAAAAATTTCATGGCGAAATTATACGGAATTGGAGCAGCAGTTGTAATTTCTGGTGCATTATTTAAAATTCTTCACTTACCGGGCGCTAATATAATGCTACTATTAGGTATGGGAACGGAATCTATCATTTTCTTCTTTTCCGCTTTCGAACCTCTTCACGTGGAATATAATTGGGCTTTAGTTTATCCTGAATTAGCATTAGGCGAAGAACATGATAAACCTTCGAAAGATAAGAAAAAACTAAGTGGTTCCATCACTCAACAACTTGACAATGCTCTTACCGAAGCTAAAATCGGACCTGAACTTTTAGAAAGTCTGGCTTCCGGGATGAGAAACCTAAGTGATAATGCCAAACAATTATCCGGTATGTCAGATGCAGTAGTAGCAACCGATGGATATGTTACAAACTTAACAAAAGCCTCAGAATCCGTTAGAAACTTATCCGTTGCTTACGAAAAAACAAGTGAAAATATTGAATCTTCCTTAAATAAAACACAAAGTTATTTTACGAATGTTGAAAAAGCATCCAGTGCAGTAGGTAATTTAGCGAATGTCTACGAATCAACTATTCACAGTATGACATCAGGAGCTAATTATAATGAAGAAGTCAGTCGTTTATCGAAAAACCTTTGCGCTATTAATGCAGCCTATGAGCTTCAACTACAAAGCACAAACGAAACGTTAAATATTTCAAAATCATTAGATGGTCATCTTAAAACTTTGACAACTAATTTAGAAGAATCAACTAACAACATTCTAAATTACAAAGAACAAGTTGATAAGCTAGCGAAAAACGTAAGTAAACTGAATGATATTTACGGAAATATGTTAGCTGCAATGAGCAATAAGATGTAAATTTAATTAATAAATTTGGTTTTAAATATTAAAATATAGATAATATATGGGAGCAACAAATTGTCCGGAAACTCCCCGGCAGAGAATGATTTCAATGATGTATTTAGTGCTTACGGCTATGTTGGCATTGAATGTATCTAAAGATATTTTGGATGCTTTTATTGTTGTAAATGAGACTATGGAAACAACCAATGTTAATTTTGCAACGAAAGTAGACCAAAGTTATGCCATGTTCGCACTTCAATTGGAAAATGAAAAGGAAAAAGTTACTCCATTTTATAATAAAGCCATGAAAGTAAAAGAGGCTTCCGATGAAATGGTTAAGTATCTTGAACAAATAAAAAAAGAACTTTTCATGAAAGTTGATAAATTGTCTGAAGCTGAAGTTAAAGGAAAATCTTTAAAAGACATGGATGCTAAAGATAATTATGATGTCCCAACAGAATATTTCATTGGTCAAACCGGTTCCGGAAAAGCCAAAGAAATGAAAAATAAAATCGAGGCATATAAAAAGAACTTAATCGGTATTGTAAACAACGAAAATTTTCCTAAAATTCTCGAAAAAGCACTCATTACTGACGGAGATTATCGCAATGCTTCCGGTGATAAGGAAACCTGGGAACAACATAATTTTGAACGTTTGGTAGCGGCAGCTTGCTATACTATTTTAAATAAATTAATAGGTGAAGTTAAGAATACGGAATATGCTACCGTTAGTTTTCTTTATTCCGCTATTGATGCAGGTAGCTTTAAATTTGACAACGTGAGTGCAAAGGTTATTCCCAATAGCCGTGTGGTTTTCTCCGGCGATAGCTATGAAGCTGACATTATCGTAGCTGCTATTGATTCAAGACAAAATCCTTCCATTTATTGGACTCCAGGTCGTGATTCCGTTAGTGAAAATGATCTTGACAAACTTCAATTAGTAGAAGGTGAAGCTGGTATAGTACACTTAAAAATACCTACCGGTGGCATTGGCGATCAACGATACGCCGGACTTATCAAATTAAAAACAGCCGAAGGAGATAAATACTATCCATTTAGCGATGCATATACCGTAACAAAACCATCGGTTGCTATTGCCGCTGAAAAAATGAATGTGTTTTATGCAGGAATTCCTAATCCAGTTACCATTGCTGCTCCGGTAGCACCTGAAAAATTACGCATATCATGGGGAGGATTAACTCCGAAACAACTCGGTGGTGGAAAATATGAAGTAGTTCCTAGCACTAAATTGATTGGACAAAGAGTTACTATTTCAGTATCTGCAGATTTAGGAACTGGAAAAACTCAAAGTATGGGAAAACAAGAATTTAGAGTAAAAGGTGTGCCAAATCCCGTAGCTTATATTGGATCAAATATTGGTTCGGGAAAAGTTACCAAAAACCAATTAATGAGTAATCCTTTCTTAACCGCTAAAATGGAAAATTTCGACTTCTCATTGGCATGGAGAGTAACATCATACAAGGTAACTGTTGTTCAAAACGGCCGTGAAGTATCCAGTAGAACTAATCAAGGAGCTCAATTTTCAAGTCAATTGCAAGGGGCCATACGGTCTGCTAGAGCCGGAACATCTTTTGAATTTTCTGAAATTAAAGCATCCAGTATTGCCGGTGCAAAAAACTTAGAAACCATTGTTGTACGTATACGATAATCATAACGATATTATCAAAGTATTCATATTAAATATTTACGGATATGAAAAATTTAGGATTAATAATAGCCATTTCGATAGTTTGCTCTTCAAATGTAACATGGGCTCAAACTATTGATAGCGAAAATAAACAATCAGGGGTATTTGAATCGCCGGGTGCCATTCGTAAACCTATAGACGGAGCCTATGAAAAACACATTACACCGAATAATAAACCGGTTCCTCTACAGCCTATTAACGAAGAATATGTAATGTATGCAACTTTAATATGGCGAGTTATTGATTTAAAAGAAAAATTCAATTTACCACTTTATTTCCCTACTGAACCCAAAGGTAATTGGAAAAGCTTATCCCAAACTGTCTGGGACGCTGTAGACTCAAGTGAAAATAATCCTATGCCTGTTCGTATTTATTCAACAGAATACTTCGATGTTCCTTTATCCAATGAAGAATTCAGAGGTAAATTTAGTATTGAACCAAGAATTCAACAAATTTGGCTAACGGATGAGTTTGGAATGCAAGTCTTTGATGAAGAAACCGGCGAACCTATTTCTATTGGAGACACTACTATTATGCAATACGCCGATCCCAAAGACATCATGCAGTATGACATTAAAGAGCAATATTTTGTTGACAACCAACGTTCAATGCTTGATGTTCGCATTTTAGGCATTTGTCCCATTCTATTAAAAGGAGGTACTGATATGTTAGAAGATATGGGATTCTCTGAAGAAGAAGCAGCTCCACCGGCTGCTGCTGAAGATGAGTTTTTCGAAGATGAATTTGCGGACGAACTTACAGATGAATTCGCAGATGACGAATTTGCTGCAGAACCTAAAGAAGAATATCAAGCTCCCGAAGAATTGCCTGAAATGTCACCGCAGAAATTAGCTCCTATCGGTTGGTTATATTACCCTGAATTCAGACCTGTTATGGCTAAAACAGAAGTTTTTAATGCTCATAATAATGCCCAAAGAAGAACCTATGACGATATCTTCTTACAAAGACATTTCTCTAGCTTTATCAGAGCAGAAGAAAACGTCTATGACAACCGAGAAATTTTCTTTTATATTGTCAACGGCCTTGATCAAATTCTTGAAGCTGAAAGAATAAAAAATAAAATATTCGCCTTTGAACAAGAAATGTGGGAATATTAATCATAAAATCGAATATCAATAAGATAAGGCTACTCGTAAAGTAGCCTTTTTTTATAAAAAAAAGCGATGAATTCTATCTTTAATACTCAAATTCAATACTTAAAAGGAGTCGGGGCCAAAAGAGCTGAAATCCTCAGAAATGAGGTATCTATACATACTTTACATGATTTATTAGTATATTATCCGTATAAACACATAGATAAATCGAAATTTTATAAAATAAATGAAATATTTAATAATCAAAATTCTTACATACAATTAAAAGGGACTATTAGTGACATTCAAATTGTTGGTATGAATAGAGCCCGACGTTTAATAGCTACATTCAAAGATGATACCGGCGTAATGGAATTGGTATGGTTCAATGGAATTAAATACTTAGAAAATAAAATACAAGTTAATAAAAAATACATTGTTTTTGGTAAACCTACTCGCTTTTCTCAAACCTATCATATCTCACATCCTGAAATAACAAGCATGGATGATTATGAAGACATGCAACATTTGGCTATCCCCTTTCGACCGTTTTACAATACCAGTGATAAAATGAAGAAAAATGGACTTGATAGCAAAGGTATTGAAAAGCTTTGTTTTCAACTATTATCATCTTATAATCCTCAAATCGAAGAGAATCTACCGGAATACATCATACAACAATACAAATTTATCGATAGAAAGTCTGCTTTATATAACATTCATTTTCCACAAAACATGGAAATGCTACACAAAGCCCAAACCAGACTTAAATTTGAAGAAATGTTTTTTATACAAACTCATCTTTTACATTCTAAAATAACAAATGCCAGTAAAAGCAAAGGATTTATCTTAGCAAAAGTGGGCAACCATTTCAATCAGTTTTATGCTAATCATTTGCCCTTTGAATTAACCAAAGCACAAAAGCGTGTTATCAAAGAAATTCGTTCCGACTTTATCTCGGGAAAACAAATGAACCGATTACTTCAGGGAGATGTGGGAAGCGGAAAAACCATTGTTTCATTATTAATAATGCTGATTGCCATTGACAACGGCTTTCAATGCTGCTTAATGGCTCCTACGGAAATATTAGCCAATCAACATTTCGAAAGCATTACTTCTTTATTAAAAGAAATGGACATCCCCATTGAATTATTAACCGGTACTACCAAAGCAAGTAAACGAAAAGAAATATTAAAAAATCTGAAAGAAAACAAGGTCCCCATCCTTATAGGAACCCATGCCTTGATCGAAGACAATGTTATTTTCAATAAATTAGGTCTTGTAGTGATTGATGAACAACATCGGTTCGGGGTGGAACAAAGAGCTAAACTATGGAAGAAAAATCATTGTCCACCTCATGTATTAGTCATGACAGCTACTCCCATACCACGCACCTTAGCTATGACGATTTACGGAGATTTAGACATATCCTTGATTGATGAATTACCAAAAGGCAGAAAATCAATACAAACCTATCATTATAACTTGCATCAAAAGGACAAACTAATTGTTTTCTTAAAAAAACAAATAGCCTTAAAGAGACAGATATACGTAGTATTTCCACTCATCCAAGAGTCAGAATCCTTAGATTTAAGAAATTTAATGGAAGGTTATGAGTTATATAAAATAGACTTTCCCCCACCCCATTACAAAATTGGCTATTTACATGGGAAAATGCCCACAGGGGAAAAAGAAAGGGAAATGCAAAATTTTATTAAAGGCGAAACGAATATATTATTGGCAACAACTGTCATTGAAGTAGGTGTTAATATACCTAACGCCAGTGTGATGCTTATTGAAAATGCAGAACGTTTCGGACTCTCTCAATTGCACCAACTCAGGGGACGTGTAGGTAGAGGAGCTGAACAATCTTATTGCATCTTACTAAGCGGTAATAAATTAACCAATGAAAGCAAAAAAAGAATTCAAGTGATGTTACAAACCAATGATGGTTTTGAAATCGCTAATTATGACTTACGATTACGCGGACCCGGTGATATGGGAGGGACAAAACAAAGTGGTCTGTTAGAATTTAAATTGATTGATATTATTAAAGATGAAAAAATGATTAGCTTTTGTCGTGAGGTTGCATCGAATATATTAGCCAAGGACCCTATGCTTACACAAAAGGAACATCTATGTATCAAAAGCCATTTACATTATTTATATCAAAAAACTAACATGTATTATAAAATCAGTTAAAAATGCTGAGTACACATTCAATATTTGCAAAGACTCCATTGTTTTTAGCCCCTATGGACGACATCACCGATGTAGCCTTCCGCACCATATGCAAAGAATTAGGCGCTGATGTTACTATAAGTGAATTTGTAGCCTCCGATGCACTTATCCGTGATGTTGAAAAAACAAAACGAAAACTTAAATCATCGCCCATTGAAAACTTCTTCGGCATTCAACTGTTCGGAAACAATAAACATAGCCTATGTGAAGCCGCTAAAATCATCGAAACGTATCATCCCGACTTCATCGATGTGAATTGGGGCTGTCCTGCTAAAAAAATCGCCGGAAAAGGGTCCGGTTCGGGTATGTTACAAAACATACCTTTGCTTATTGATATAACAAAAGATATTGTTAAAACTGTAAATACACCTGTGAGTGTAAAAACCCGTATAGGATATGATACAGCCGATTACAGCATAGTAGATTTATGCGAACGATTACAAGATATCGGCATACAAGCCATTACCCTACATGGACGCACAAAAAAACAAATGTTTAAAGGAAATGCCGACTGGACTTTAATAGGCCAAGTGAAAGCAAACCCTCGAATTCATATACCCATCATTGGAAATGGAGACATCACTTCGGCAGAAAAAGCCTTGGAAATGAAGTTAAAACACAATGTCGACGGGATTATGATAGGACGTGCGGCTATTGGAAATCCTTGGATATTTAAAGCATGTAAATCTCTCTTACATCATGAAGAATCTTTCACGGAACCCTCCCCTACTGATCGCATCGACGTATGTATCAAACACTTTTTACTTTCTATCGAACACAAAGGAAATGTCAGCGGATTGTTGGAAATGCGGAAACATTATAAGGCATATTTGAAAGGATTGGCACACATAAAATCCGAACGCATTAAACTTTTAACCCTAAACAATGTTAATGAAGTATTAGAAATGCTTAACCGAATCAAATCTTATTATGCATAAAGAAACTGATATCCAAGCACCCCTTATCGATGTTGAAAAGGTGATGTATGAGAAAAATAAATCCTTATACAGAATACTGCCCCGCTTTTTTATTAATTACATCCGTCGCGTAATTCACGAAAAAGAATTAAACAACTATTTACTAAACGATCCAACAACCAAAGGCTTTGATTTTGCTGAAAAAATTATTGATTATTTCAATGTTACCTATTCTGTTGCCAATGAAGAAAACATTCCCAAAACAGGCAACTATATCGTTGTTGGCAATCATCCACTGGGAGGATTCGACGGTTTAATAGTTACCAATTTATTACATAAACATCGCAACGATATTTTGGTTACAAGCAATGATTTACTCATGAATATTCCTAACTTACATGAATTATTCATCCCCATTAATACCGTAGGAACAAATACTACCGATTTAGCGAGAAGAATTGAAGTAGCATTTAAACAAGAAAATGTCATTTTGTTTTTTCCGGCCGGATTGTGTTCCCGAAGAATCAAAGGCGAAATTGTAGATTTAGTCTGGAAAAAAACATTTGTCACAAAAGCAAAAGCCTATCAAAGAGACATTATCCCTATTTATTTTGAAGGAAGAAATTCAAATTTCTTTTATAATCTCTCAGCTATTCGCAAGAAATTAGGGATTAAATTGAATATTGAAATGATGTATTTAGTAGATGAACTCTTTAAACATAAAAACAAACATTTTCGTTTAGTTGTAGGGAAACCAATTTCATATAAAAGTTTAAATCCAAATAAAACAGATTTTGAACTTGCACAAGAAATTAAAAAAAATGTTTATGCATTAAAACAATATTTATATTGATTTTTTTTTTATTATTGCAGATATATTTAGAAGGAAATGGAACCAATCATTAAAGAAATAAAAAGAAAGCTAATTAAATCAGAATTAACAGAAAACAAATTAATATGTGCAACCAATTACGGAGGCAACTTCATATATTCCATAAATTATCATTCTGCTCCTAATACTATGTTAGAGTTGGGAAGACTCCGGGAATTAGCCTTCAGGGATGCAGGTGGTGGCACCGGAAAATCAGTAGATATCGATGAATATGATACCTGTGAAAAACCCTTTCAACAATTATTAGTGTGGGATCCTAAAGACAGAGAAATTGTTAGCAGTTATCGCTATTTATTTGGGAAAGACATAAAAATCGATCAATTTGGCATTCACAGTCCAACGGCTAAATTATTTAAATTTTCAGATGATTTCATTCAGAATTACCTCCCCTATTCCATTGAATTAGGTCGCTCGTTTGTACAACCTAAATATCAAGTTTCGCGCACCAGAAAAGGGCTGTTTGCCCTTGACAATATATGGGATGGATTAGGGGCTATTTTGTATCAACATCCTGAAATTAAATACGTATATGGAAAAATGACCATGTATAAAAACTACAATCCTTTAGCTCGAGATCTGATATTATATTTTTTAAACAAACATTTCTCTCCTAAAGAAAAGCTCATGGAAGCATACCAACCGCTGCAATATTATCACAACATAGAGATGTTAGCCCCTGTTTTTCCGCACAAGGATTTTTTTGATGACTACAAAATTTTGGTAAGCGAAATTGCAAAACTCAATTGCAGAATACCTCCTTTGGTCAACATATACATGAAAGTCGCCTCAACGATGCAATGTTTTGGCACTTCCGATAATGAATCTTTCGGCGAAACAGAAGAAACCGTTATTCTTATCAAAATAGAAGATATCTACAAAGAAAAAATCGACCGACATATAAAACCCAGTTCATTAAAAAAACTAAATGATTATAAAAACATCCTCTTTCGTAAAAAGTAGTGCTCATTGGCAACAATGCCCTAAATCAACTTTTCCCGAATATGCATTTATTGGACGCTCTAACGTGGGGAAATCTTCCTTTATCAACATGCTGACCGGACGTAAAACCCTGGCTAAAACTTCTTCTAAACCCGGAAAAACTCAACTTATCAATCATTATTTAATTAACGAAAATTGGTATTTGGTCGATTTGCCCGGTTATGGCTATACGAGAACATCAAAATCCTTACGGATTCAATGGAATCAAATGACAATTGAATACATACAAAATCGACAAAACCTTGCCTATTTGTGTGTATTGATAGACGCTCGTTTAGCCCCTCAAAAAATCGACATCGCTTTTATAGAAACCTTGGGAGAACGCAATATCCCTTTTGTACTTATCTTTACAAAATCCGACAAACAAAGCCTCCTTAAAACCATGAAAAATGTTGACTCTTTTCTGACTATACTGAAAGAACAATGGGAGGAGCTACCCTTTTATTTTATCACATCAGCCGTAACAGCCAAAGGCAAAGAGGACGTTTTATCGTTTATTGAAAAAACAAATAAGGAATTTAAACATATACTTTAATTGCTATCTAAAAAAATAGTATCTTTGCATTCTTAAAAAATAAATTACAATTTTTATTTAATTAAATACTTATCAGAATGAAATCAGTATCTATTAGCGGTTCTTTAAGAGAGAACGTAGGGAAAAAAGATGCAAAGTCACAAAGAGCAAAAGGGTTAATTCCGGCTGTTCTTTACGGTAACAAACAACAAAAACACCTGTTGATTGATGAAAAAGCCATCAATCCTTTAATCTATACCCCGGAAGTTAAATATGTTGAATTGACAGTAGGCGAAGAAACTCATAAAGCCATAATCCAAGAACTTCAATTTCATCCGGTGAGCGATAAATTATTACATGTTGATTTTCTAGAAATATTAGATAATAAACCCATTATCATTGAAATACCTATTTTAGTAGAAGGAAGCTCTCCCGGTGTACTTCAAGGAGGAAAATTATCCAAGAAAGCAAGAAAAATCAAAGTAAAAGGTTTATTGGAACACATTCCTGAGAACATTAAATTAAACATCAGCAAATTAAACATTTTAGACAGCATTAAAGTAGAAGATGTAAAAGTGGATAATATTGATATCGTTGAAATCCCATCCAAAGTATTGGTTTCTGTACTATCCTCTCGAAGTGTAGAGGTTTCTGAAGAATCAGCAGAAGGAACTGCTGATCAAAAAGAATCAGAAACAAAAGAATAAAGATAAGGGCGCTCAAAGCCCTTTTTTTTTTTACCATTTAGTTTGCATTGAAAACGTATATTATGTCGTTTTTATTTGGGTGTACACCCGGACAAATGGATTCTTTGTCATTTTCAGCCAATATTTTTAGATAGAACAACATAAACATATGGGTGAAAATTTTAGCATAAAAAAATAAATTATATATGGAAATTATAAAAAAAAGGGCTAACAAAAAGCCCTTTAAAAGTCGGGGTGAAAAGACTCGAACTTTCGACCCCTTGCACCCCATGCAAGTGCGCTAGCCAACTGCGCCACACCCCGATTTTTTCGTGTGCAAAAATACTAAAAATAACGTTTAATCATTATCCACTTTATTAAATTTATAAAAGAATTTAGATCGCTGTCAGCTATCAGTTGTCAGTCGTCTATTTTTCAGCACATTGTCTCTCGACTTTCTTCACTTTTCACTCTTCACTTTTTCAGTGCGTTGTTTTGCGAAGCGATAAACATTCAACTTTTACTGTATTTTTGCCCTTGGGTCTAAGAAACCATAGATAATATCAACGATAATATTAATGAATATAAGAATAATCGAAATATAAAGCAGACTTCCCATCACGACGGGAAAATCATATTTTTCCAATCCGTTCACTATCATCACTCCTACTCCCTTATAATCGAAAATATATTCCACATACACAGCACCGGCCATCATACCTGCCAGCCAACCGGAGATAGCTGTTACAACCGGATTTAATGCATTTTTAACAACGTGTTTTCTCACTACATTAAAAAAACTTAAACCCTTGGCGAAAGCCGTTTGCACATAATTTTGCGACATGACTTCCAGCACAGAATTACGCATTAATTGCACTACCGTTGCCAAAGGTCGTATGCCTAAGGTAAAAGCCGGTAAAATTAAATTTTTAAGATCCAGGTATTCTCCATCTCCGAAATCGCTCACGGTATACAAACTACCAAACATATTCAATCCGGTATAATCGGCTAATAAAAATGCAAATATCCAAGCAAATAAGATGGCCGCAAAAAAAGAAGGCAGGGCCATCCCCGTTACTGAAAATATAATCGCTAAACGATCAAACCAACTGTCTTTAAATACGGCACATAAAATCCCTATGACCATCCCTACCATGATAGCAAAGACTATCGACAGTAAAGCCAATAAGGCTGTTTTCGGAAATGCTTCGTTTAACATTTCCAATACCGGACGTTTACTTTGATACGAACGACCTAAATAGGGAGTTTTGACTACACAAACCTGTTCTTTCCCAAAATAAAACAAGGGTTTTGCTTGGTATTTGTCAGGATGTAAATAAAACACACTTTCCGGATTGGATGCATTATGGAAGGATATGGGCAAGAAGTCGTTGCAAAAGTTAACGTAGCGTATTCCCAAGGGTAAATCTAACCCTAAATCTTTCTTAACAGCTTCTTCCGAACTCACATCCGAACGTTGTCCCATCGTCATGATGGCTGAATTTACAGGTAATACGGCAAATAAGATAAACACGATGCTAAACACACCCCACATCACCAAAATACCATATATCAATCGTTTGAATATAAATTTTCTCATTTTAATGTACCCTTGTCAAGCTTAGTTGTGAGATGATCTCAATCAAAGATTTTTTATAGGAAGAAGCTTTACTAAGCTCCAGCAAAGCTAATGCATGTTTCACCTTCTGCTCTATGACCGACTCGGCATAGATAATTCCCTGATAGCATTCTACGATATGCATGATTTGCAACACTTGCTGTTCACTTTTTTCCTCTATGCGATATAAGTCGATAAGGACTTGTTTTTCGGAAGTAGGCATGTTGTTTAAAGCATGAATTAAAGGTAAGGTGATTATATGCTCTTTGATATCTTTGGCAAAATCCTTTTCTTTTAAATTAACTTTATAATCCTTTAAATCATCCTTTATCTGAAAAGCCAATCCGATTTCTTTACCTATCAGGCAGAATCTATGCAAATCATCTGCCGAGGGTGAAGTCGAATAGGCTCCTAAATACAAACAGGCGGCAAACAAATCGGCAGTTTTAGCTTCGATGATACGATAGTATTCATCTTCCGTCAAAGAATAATCATTGATTTTCGAAAGTTGAATCAATTCTCCCTCTGACATTTGTTCTACTAAATCCCCGAAATAAGTAAACAAAAATGCATCGTTAATCTCACAGAGAACCTGTAGACATTTCGAAATCAGATAATCACCTGTAAGCACTGATATTTTATTATTCCAAATGGCGTTTAACGTAGGCTTATTTCTACGTAAACAAGCATTATCAATCACATCGTCGTGTACCAAAGAAGAAAGGTGCAGTAATTCAATGATAGTTGCAATTAAATAGGTTTTACGATTTATTTTCCCATTCATAGCTGCCGATAATAACAACATCGTCGGACGCAAACATTTACCATGAGAAGTGACCAGATGATGCAAAATCTCACCCACACATTTGTGTTTGTTTTGAAAAAAAGCGAAGTATTGTTTTTCAAATTCAATAAATTCCTCTTGAATTGAAAACGGTACCTGTTTTTGCATTTTTATTGTTTATAATGATTTGCAAAAGTACATTATTTTTTTCAAAAAATCACACTTAATTTTTCTGATATTCTTTACGGAAGAATCGTCGATTATTCATAATTTATTTACTTTTGCATTTTTAATTTCAATAAAATAAGTGGATGAAAAAGAAACAAAAGAAGGCAAAAGCATCGCATAAAAAACGGTCTTTTTTAAAGATTGTTGGCTATATTATTTTATTCTTTTTTGGATTGAGTGTTTTCATGACCTTATGTTATCGTTGGATCAATCCACCCGTCACTCCCTTGATGTTGATACGTGCTATAAAAGACGGCGAAAGCATACGGAAAGATTGGGTTCCTATCGAAGACATATCTTACTATATGATTTCGGCAGCTATTGCTTCGGAAGACAACAACTTTTTAGGACACAAAGGATTTGACTTCGGAGCCATCCAAAAAGCCGTCGATTTAAACAAAAAAGGCAAAGGCAAACGCAAACGCGGGGCAAGTACCATTTCACAACAAACGGCCAAAAATGTATTTTTATGGCCGGGACGTTCTTGGATACGCAAAGGCTTGGAAGTATATTTTACGTTCTTAATAGAGACCTTTTGGCCAAAAGATCGCATCATGGAAGTATATTTAAATGTGATTGAGATGGGACCGGGTATTTATGGCAGCGAAGCAGCGGCACAACACTATTTCCATATTCCGGCCACAAAACTTACAAAACGTCAAGCTTCGTTGATTACGGCTTGTTATCCCAACCCCCGAAAACGTAATCCGGCTAAACCTACATCTTACATCAATCAAAGAGCCTATCAAATCGCTGCTTTAATCCCGAAATTCGGAAAAATAAAATTTGACAAAGAAAGCATACAAAAAGCAAAAGAAAGATACAAGAAACGGGAAGAAAAAAGAATAAAGAAAAACGACGGAAAAGTATTAGCCTTATAACACTTTTTCTTATGATTTTCCTCACCTAAAAAATAATATCATGCTTCTTCTTCATCCGATAAATTGTATTTTTTCACAAAATAATATACTATTGCGTAGTTTTATACATATATATTATATACTTTTGCCAAATAAAAAAATAAAAAACATTATTTAATGAAAAGATTATTTTATAGTATATTAAGCATTTCTCTTTTGTTGATTTCGTGCAATTCGGGAACAAAAAACGTCCAAAACAACGAAAAAGCGCTTATCGAAGCTGAAGTGCCGGAATCGACAGACGCAAACAATACAAATGGCGGCATACCCATAAAAATAAATTCGAATGAATTTATAGAAAAAGTGCATGATTTTAAAAGCACGACAACATGGAAATACAAAGGAACCCTTCCTTGCATTGTTGATTTTTATGCCGATTGGTGTCGCCCCTGCAAAATGATGGACCCTCTATTAGAGAAATTAGCGAAAGAATATGACGGAAAAATCATTATATATAAGATCAATATCGACGAGAATAAAGATATCGCACAAGCATTTGAAATCAATTCTATCCCATTCTTTTTATTTTGTCCGGTCGATGGACAAGCTCAAGCTACGATGGGAATGATGAGCGAAGAACAAATGAGACAAGCCATCAAAGACGTATTAAAGAAATAATCAGGATATGATTGCTTCACAAGAAACACATGAAGGTGAAATTGTTGGCGTAGACGATACGTATGTACACGTAAAAATCTTGCTCAATGAAGCATGTCAGAATTGTAATAGCAAAAAAGCTTGTATGGTATTCTCTTCGAAAGAAAGAATCATTGATATTCGATGTGACAATCCATCTCTGTTTCAAATAGGTGAATGCGTAACCGTTCACATGGCAACATCCATGGGGTTAAAAGCCGTTTTGTTTGCCTATGTGTTACCGGTTATTTTATTAATAGGATCAATTCTTGCAGCCAGTCGATGGATAAAACAGGAATTAATAACCATAGCCATAGGATTAGGCGTAGTTGTTACCTATTATCTGCTATTATTTTCATTACGAAAAAAAATCAATCGAACATTTAGCTTTAGCATTTCCAAAAAAATATAACATTAGAAAAAACAATTCATACACAATAAAATATTTTGTTGTATGCCCTTTTGATGATGATAAAAGCTTTAACTTTGCA
>DHTG01000054.1:39308-73145 GCA_002411545.1 Bacteroidales bacterium UBA5266
ATGTCGGGAAACGATTTATCGACATTTCCCGATTATCCTGCAGAAATCAGGGCTCCTCACAACACCGTAGCAGGAGTTTCAGGTTATCAAGTACATATCGGAAGTGAAATTCATACTATAGGGGATAAATGTGATGTATTGGTAGCCATGAATCCGGCATCCTTAAGAGCCAATTTACAATGGGTTAATATGGGTGGAACCATTATCGTTGATGCTGATACCTTTGTTGAAAGAGCCATTACAAAAGCAGGTTATGAATCTAATCCGTTAGAAGACGGAAGTTTATCAAGTTATAACCTTATAAAAGCTCCAATATCTAGTGCAGCAAAACAAGTAGCGCTTGAACAAGGCTTGGAACTCAAAGAAGCCGACAGGACTAAAAATATGTATGCTTTAGGTATGGTTGCTTTTATGTTTGATAGGGATTTACAAATATTGAGTAATCAAATTGCAGCTAAATTCAAGAAAAAACCAAAGATCAGCGAGACAAACATAGCCGTTCTAAAAGCCGGCTATATTTATGCCGAAAGCATTGAAGCCATTGAATCGCGCTACCACATTCCAACAGCTACTTTAGAAAAAGGCAAATACCGTAATATATCCGGTAATATTGCCACCGCCTGGGGTTTATTAGCCGCCGCTGAACGCTCGGGACGACCTTTATTTTTAGGTTCTTATCCCATTACACCAGCCACAGACATACTTATTGAACTCGCAAAACATAAATCACTAAATGCACGTGTTATGCAATGCGAAGATGAAATAGCCGGAATCTGTTCATCTATCGGTGCTTCCTATGCCGGGTCCTTGGCCGTAACCTCTACTTCAGGGCCGGGCTTATCGTTAAAATCCGAAGCCATTGGATTAGCTGTTATGACTGAACTACCCTTAGTCATCGTCGATGTACAAAGAGGGGGCCCTTCAACGGGTTTACCCACTAAATCAGAACAAGCGGACTTATTGCAAGTATTATACGGTCGTAACGGATCATGCCCATGCATCGTACTGGCAGCCACATCCCCTAACGACTGTTTCGAAACAGCTTATATGGCTGCGAAATTATCGATGGAACATATGACCCCTACCATTCTTATGACCGACGGTTACATAGGACAAGGCTCCGAACTATTTAGAATTCCCAAAGTTGCCGACATGCCTTCCATTACACCTCCTATTGCGGAGAAAAACGATCCCAATTATAAACCCTATCGTCGTGATGATAAAACATTGGCACGTAAATGGGCACTACCCGGCACCCAAGGATTGGAACACCGTGTAGGTGGTTTGGAAAAAAGCGATATTTTAGGCGCCGTTTCTACCGACCCGAATAATCATGAAAAAATGGTATATTATCGCAACGAAAAAGTACAAAGAGTAGCCGATTATATACCTGAACAAAATGTTATCGGCGAAGAAAGTGGCGATTTACTGGTCGTTAGCTGGGGTGGAACCAAAGGACAAACCTATATAGCCGTTAAAGAAATACAAAAACAAGGCAAAAAAGTAAGCTTAGCACATTTTAAATATATTATGCCATTACCTAAAAATACCGCTGAAATTTTTGCGAAATTCAAAAAAATACTGGTTTGCGAATTAAGCGATGGACAATTTGCTAATTACCTACGCATGGTTCATCCGCAATTTACCTATCGTAAATACAACAAAATAAAAGGAACACCTTTTACTACGATAGAATTAACCAATGCTATTAATCAATATTTAAAGGAGGAATAAATTATGAGTTACGATATAATAGAACGTTCAGAAGTTCCCTTAACAAAAGAAGATTTCGCCAGCGATCAAATGGTTAAATGGTGTCCGGGTTGTGGTTCACATGCCATTTTAGCCTCTTTAGAAAATGTTTTCCCGAAAATAGGATATAAAAGAGAAAACTTTTGTGTTGTTTCCGGTATCGGTTGCGCTTCTCGTTTTCCATATTATGTAAACACCTTCGGTTTTCATGGCATTCACGGACGAGCCACTCCTATCGCTACCGGTGTTAGGGTATCAAACCGTCATTTAAGCGTTTGGATTACAGCTGGTGATGGCGATTTAATGGCCATAGGTGGCAATCATTTTATCCATACCATCCGAAGAAATGTCGATTTGAATATTATGTTATTCAATAATCAAATCTACGGATTAACCAAAGGACAGTACTCTCCTACTACTCCTTTCGGACAAATCACCAAAACATCACCTTACGGAACCATTGAAAAACCTTTTGCCGTAGGTAAATTAGTATTGGCAGCACAAGGGTCTTTCTTTGCCAGAGCATTGGATAACAATCCTAAACTAATGGTCGATGTGATGTTCGAAGCAGCTAAACATGACGGTACTTCCGTTATCGAAATCTTACAGAATTGTGTAATCTTTAACGACGGTGCACATAAAGAAATAGCCGATAGAACCACCGCCGCCGATAAACAGCTTATCTTAAAACACGGTGAACCTATGATTTTCGGCAAAGACCGTAACAAAGGAATACGTTTAGGGGCCAAAGGACTGGAAGTAGTTACCATAGGCGAAAACAACATTACCGAAAAAGATATTCTTATTCACGATGTAACACAAGAAGATTCAGGCATACACAATATGTTAGTAGACATGAAATTACCTCATTACCCCATGGCTTTCGGTGTGATTCGTGCCGTGCCTACACCTACCTATGATGAACTTTTGGAAGAACAAATTAAAGCCGCACAGAAATCCTCTCCCATTAAATGTGTTGACGATTTACTCAATAGCGGCGACACCTGGGAAATTTAATATTCTTTACAATGTAATACAAACAGTCTCTACCCACAGAGACTGTTTTTTTATTAAACATTAGTGATGAATAAGTGTTAATAATAATAAAAATAAAATCATGTTATATCCTTTAAAGTTTCAACCTATATATAAAGAGAAGATATGGGGTGGTCATAAGATACATTCGGTTTTAGGAAAAGACTTTACTCCCCTACCCAATTGCGGCGAAAGCTGGGAAGTGTCGACTATGAACGACAATGCTAGTATTATCACCAACGGATTTTTGAAAGGCAATGCATTAGATGAAATACTTTCGGTGTATATGGGTGATTTAGTTGGCGAAAAAGTATTCGACCTCTACGGTGAAACCTTTCCTCTTTTGATTAAGTTTATCGATGCCAACGACGACCTTTCCGTGCAAGTCCATCCCAACGATGAGATGTCGGAAAAACTATACGGAGAAAATGGAAAAACTGAAATGTGGTATGTAATCAATGCGGATAAAGATGCCAAAATCAACATCGGTTTTAATACCCCTATGACTCAAGAAAAATTAGAAAAACACATCACAAACAATACCCTGGAGGATATTCTGCACTATGTAAACACTCAAGCCGGTGATGTTTTTTACATTCCTGCCGGCAAAGTTCACGCCATCGGAAAAGGAGTGTTATTAGCCGAAATCCAACAAGCATCCGACATCACCTACCGCCTTTACGATTATAACCGCAAAGATAAAAATGGCAAATTAAGACCTTTACACATCAAAGAAGCGTATCAAGCTATTGATTATGAAAACACGAACAACGATCCTATACGTAAAACTCTTCACAAAAACAATACAACAAACTTGCTCCAATCACCGTATTTCGTTACAAACATACTTAGCTTCGATAAACAAGTAGAAAAAATCTACACCGATGTAGATAGTTTTGTCATCTATATCTGTATAGAAGGACACGCTCATATACACTATAACAAAAACAAAGAAAGCATTTCAAAGGGAGAATGCATACTACTACCCGCAATGATTGAAGATGCCGTTTTTATTCCTCATGGGAACTGTACACTCATAGAAACCTATCTTCCCTAAAAACACACAAAACATAAATGGTATTTTATATTATAATGGAATTGTGTCTAAGGCGCTGGTATTGACCCTAAGAGTATAATAAGGCATCTAAACGATAAATTACCTGTTTTTTTCTTAACTATGGATTGATAAAGAATCCTATTTCATTTACTTCCACCGAGTCCTCACCCTTTTTAATGCTTTTGGTCGTACAGCTGATATTTTTTTATACTTTTGCAACTCAAACATTATTTTTCTTATAAAGATGAAAAAGAATTCTATTTTACTTTTAGTAAGTCTTTTTATGATTAGTCCGCTTTTTTCGCAAGTAGATACGATCTCTGTAAATTCGACACATAAGAATCAATCCGATTCACTTCAAAAACTCGAAACAACCCAAAGATTTTCGTATATACCGCGCATATTCAGCATTATTAAAACGGATTACGAATGGAATACCCAAAAAGGCACCCAACGATTTCTTGTCAGGAATGCTCGTTTAGGGGTAAAAAGCGACATAAATCCATATATACATTATCAGATGGAAGTGGATTTATCCAGCGAAGGGGCTTTTCGAGTACTGAATGCTTTTACGGTATTCACCCCTTATAAAGACGAACAGCACAGCTTGAAATTATGGATGGGATATCAAAAACCTTTTTTTTCTTCGGAATATTTACGTAATCCTATGAAAATATTTTTCATACGTCCCTCATTAGTGATTAGTGAAATGACGGCCGGAATAGCCGATGTAGGTGTTATTGCCGATTATGCTTTCGACAACTCTCTACTTCCCTTTAACCTGGGATTAGGTGTATTTAACGGAATGGGGTTTAAAAATCAGTATTTCACCTCACCAAATTATAACGGACGGATACGTATATATCCTTATGAAGGCTTTAGCTTTACCGCTCAATATTACGGTGGCCATAATATTGATTCTAATAAATTGAATATGTTAGGAATGGAAGCCGCTTATCAAAATAAATCATTCTTTGCCGAAATAGCCTATTTTCATCGAAATATTAAAGATAAACTATTACACTCTTCAGATATAAACAGCAGCATTATGTTTCAAACCTATTATAGATTTCCACTGAAAAACATAAAACATTTACATTACATAGCTCCCACCATTCGTTGGGATATGCTTGGAAGTAAATATTTTATAGATAATATTTCATTTGCTCGATTAACAGCAGGAGTGAATTTCGGATTAGATCATCGCTACTTTAAAGCAGAATTTCGTTTGAATTACGAGAAATTTATACAAAGTACGCTGCCTATTCATGAAGATATGTTTATCGCTGAATTCATAATTAGTATATAACTTTTCTTCTTTTACATAGAAGCATCGGAAAAAAGTTGTATTACCTGATTAGAATAAGTCTTTGAAACAGGAATATCGGGCAGAGATTTAGCATCTAATTCGATGTATAGACCGTCTTTTTCTCTTCTTAACACATTTACTTTCGCTAAATTAATCATGTATGAACGATGACATCTCACTAAATTGCTATTTGTTAATAAATTTTCAATGTTTTTCAAAGAGTTTCTAAGAATAAAATGGGAAACCTTTTCCTTGTTTATATAGCATATTTTAATGTAATTGTCGGCAGCTTCTATATAAAACAAATGATCGGCATTAACCGAGAGCTTTAAATTCCCCTTATCGTCAGGAAAATTAATCAAATTTGGTTCTTCTCCATTTACTTTCACCACTGATTTTAAGTGAAGAGATTTTTTAATTTTTTCTAGGGCTACGTTCTTTTCTTTCAAATCGAAGTATAGCCATAGAATAGAATAAGGAAGAAATAATATGGCCGTAGAATAGAATATAGTATGTGAAAATATCTGAAAATAATCGCTTTTGCGACCATCTATCAACCAAACGAATAAAGTACAGGCAAAGGAAATAAAAATAATTTCGGCAAGCATCCACGCAATATATGTCCAATAATACAACTCTATACGATTGCGAGTTAGATACATGATAATCCGACTTATAGCTAAAACTCCCAATCCAATAACTACAATCAAAATGGAATAAAAAACAAATGTATCGACACTCATTTCTTTCCAATTATTAGAATTAAAGGGTTTAAATATAATGATAAATACAAATACAAAAAAAGTTACAAAAAACAACAAACGAATAATATTTCCTTTCTCTGTTAAGTACGATGGTATCTTTTTCTTCATCCTAATTTTAATTTAATGCAAAGGTACATTATTTTTACGATATAATTTATATTAATTTAAAATAAAACAAATTGGATTATGTATTTAATATATTGCATATTAAGCATTACAATACCTATATACATTATGAATTTTTGACACTTTTTCCATCATACATATCCTACTCATGTTGCTAATTTTGACGTTTGGTTTGGCCACGGGATAAACGCCCTTAAGTTATACTTTTACCCCGCATATACATTTTTTACCCCATATAATACACTTAGACAAAAAAAAACAGTATGCAACCACTTTTTAATAATTAGTATTGGAAAAGCCGATATTTTTGCTCAAAATTTTTAAGAAATGTTCGATTTATATCAGCGACAATTAGAGTTAAAAAACAACTTTACCATTGGTCAAGATATTGTATATGATCATAGCTCCATGGAAATACGTTTTATGCCTTTTTTGTCGAATTTCAATTATGATGGATATACTTGTTTCGATAATTCTTTTACGCGTGAAGATGCAAACATAGACGAAAATAGAAAATTTTATTATCCGATATTTAAACCTTTATCTAAGCGGAAATTCGACAAAGCAATTTTGTTATTGCACGGATTGAACGAACGCAGTTGGGATAAATACCTATGCTGGGCTGAATTTTTATGTCATTACACCCAACGCCCGATAGTCTTATTTCCTTTAGCTTTTCACATGAATCGATCTCAATCGGGATGGTTAAATATAAGAAATATTTTTAAAAACTTACCCTTGAGACTCAATAAAAAGCAAGCTAATGATACCGTAAATGATACGGTAAGTGTAGTAAATTACGTATTGAGTGAACGCTTATCTGAAAATCCGATACGTTTTTATACATCCGGGAAACAATCTCTTGAAGATGTTACTACTTTGGTTAAGGATATGAAATCGGGCAGGCATCCATTCTTTAACCACAATTGTCAGGTGGATATTTTCGCCTACTCCATTGGAGCTATGTTAACGCAAATTTTGTTAATGGCCAATCCCAATAAATTATTCTCCGATACCAGAGCTTTGCTGTTTTGTGGAGGCGCCTTGTTTGAAAAAATGAACGGACTCTCAAAAAATATTATGGATAAAGTATGTTTTAAAGCATTGCATGCGTTTTATACCGACCGATGCCGTTTAGAACAAATCTTTTTATGTGCAAAAGACGAAATAAACACTTTCTTTTCAAGCATGCTGATGCAAGAAGTAAACAAAGATTTTCGTTATGCATTTTTTAAAACAATGGGTGATAAGATGAAAATCATTTCATTACAAAAGGATAAGGTTATTTCTTATTCGGGCATTGTAGCCGCTGTAGGAAAAGATTATGCCATCCAACATGTGATTGAAATGGACTACGATTATGCCTATTCCCACGAACAACCCTTTCCTTTACTGAATCAATCTTTGAAAGACAAAATCAACGACTCCTTTAATAAAACATTTACAATAATTGGAGATTTTTTTAATTTAACATAATATAAATAATATATATATGAAAGTAAGAAGAATATTCGACATCCTTGATTATTACCAAGAAAAGTATCCTGACCAAAAAGTAGCACTCGCAGGTAAGCAAAACCATCAATGGCGTAAGTATAGTATACAAGAATACGTTGAAATCACAAACAATCTAAGTTATGCCTTGATAAAGTTAGGAATAGAAGCCGGTGATAAAGTAGCTATAATCAGCACCAATCGTCCGGAATGGAATATGCTCGACATGGCCATCATGCAAATCGGAGCTATCAGTGTTCCCGTATATCCTACCATCAGCGAATCGGATTATCAATATATTTTATCTCATTCAGAAGCTAAATTGGCTGTTATAGAAGGTCATGAAGTAATGAATAAAATTGACCATATACTTTCGGCAACCCCTACTCTTTCCAAAGTATATACATTTATCAATAGAGAGCGGTTTCCTTATTTTGATCAATTGCTAGAATTAGGTAAAGAAAACCCTAATCCTGATGAACTTACTTTTCGGAAAGAAAAAGTACAACCACATGATTGCTCAACCATAATCTATACATCGGGCACAACAGGTACTCCCAAAGGAGTTATGCTTTCGCATAATAACATCGTACAGCAGGTATTAAGTTTGCAAGACACCCCTCAAAAGTGGTCGAAAATAGCCTTAAGTTTTTTGCCTTTATGCCATGCCTATGGAAGAATGTTGGTGTTTTTATATCAATATTTAGGTATGTCTGTATATTATGCAGAAAATTTGGGAACCATAGCCGAAAACATCAAAGAGGTGCATCCTACTATGATGTCAACGGTTCCGCGTATGTTGGAGAAAATTTATGATAAAATTTATAGTTCGGGGGCCAATCAAAAAGGACTTAAAAAACGCATTTTTTATTGGGCTTTACATCTAGCACGTCAATATAAAATACAAGACCATAACCGCAGTTGGTGGTATAATCAAAAACATAAAATAGCCGATAAGTTAGTATACAGCAAAATCCGTAAAAACATCGGAGGAAATTTCGACATTGTAGTCTCAGGAGCGGCCAGCATACAAGCTCGTTTAGCTTCCTTCTTCTCTGCTATAGGCATGCCTGTATTCGAAGGATACGGATTAACCGAGACGTCGCCCGTTGTAGCCGTAAGTTGCCGTGCCAAAAATGGTCGTGAAGTAGGTACCGTTGGATTTCCTTTGAAAGGAGTGGAAGTGGATATAGCACAAAGCGGCGAAGTGATTTGTCGAGGTCACAATGTGATGTTAGGCTACTATAAAGATGAAGCCTTAACCAAAGAAGTAATTGATAAAAACGGCTGGTTTCATACTGGCGATTTGGGTAAGTTTACGGATAAAGGACAATTGGTTTTGGTAGGAAGATTGAAAAATATTTTCAAAACATCCTTCGGAAAATACATAAACCCACAAGTGATCGAAGAGAAGTTTGCGGAATCGCCTTTTATCGAAAATATTGTTGTAGTAGGTGAAAATCAAAAATTTGCCGCTGCATTGATTTCTCCTGATTTTAATTTCTTAAAGGAATGGTGTCAACGCCATGATGTAAAGTATACCAATCCGGAAGAAATCGTAAAACATCCGACGATTAAGCAACGTTTTGCAAAAGAAATTGAAAAATATAATACTTTCTTTGGAGAAACCGAAAGAATAAAAAAATTCGAAATCATTCCCGACGAATGGTCACAATTAACGGAAATACTCACTCCAACCTTGAAAGTAAAACGTAAATTAGTACAAGAACGTTACAAAGAGACCATCGATCGATTGTTTGCATAATATAGCATGAATGGATTGTTGGTTTTCATTTGTTTTATAATACTATTGATTCGAGGATGTTCAAAAAACATCCTCTTTTTTGCATTGCTTGTTTTATCAATCATCTGTTAAACTTCTTGATTTATCGACTGAAAAAACTTAATTTCTTTGGTCTTTAGTAACAAATAAAGGTTAAAAAGAATTTTTGAAAAAAGCTGACTCACATCTTTATTTATGGTAAATTTGCATTGCGGAAAAAATCATGAACAATAAATAATATAATATATAAAATCATTAGTAATGAACAAGATAAAAGTTGGAATTAACGGTTTTGGAAGAATCGGACGTTTAGTTTTCAGAGTTGCCATACAAAGAGATGACATCGAAATTGTAGGAATAAACGATTTATTATCTCCCGATTATATGGCTTATATGCTAAAGTACGATTCTGTCCATGGAAGATTTAACGGAACCGTTGAAAGCAATGAGAATCAAATCATCGTCAATGGTCATCCGATTAGAGTTACTTCCGAAAAAGACCCTGCTAATCTGAAATGGAATGAGGTAGGTGCTGAGTATGTGGTTGAATCAACAGGCTTATTTTTAACCAAGGAAAAAGCCGAAGCACACCTGAAAGCGGGAGCTAAACGCGTAATCATGTCAGCCCCCTCAAAAGATGACACCCCCATGTACGTAATGGGTGTGAACCATAAAGCCTATAAAGGGGAACAAATCTTTTCAAATGCTTCGTGTACAACCAATTGTTTAGCCCCTTTGGTAAAAGTAGTACATGATAATTTTGGATTAATGGAAGGCTTAATGACTACGGTACATGCAACGACAGCTACTCAAAAAACCGTCGACGGACCATCCGCTAAAGATTGGCGAGGTGGTCGGGCTTCTATCGGAAACATCATTCCTTCATCAACAGGAGCTGCAAAAGCTGTTACTAAAGTTATTCCCGAATTAAAAGGACGTTTAACCGGAATGTCATTCCGCGTTCCTACCGTCAATGTGTCGGTGGTCGATTTAACCTGTCGTTTGGAAAAAGCTACTAATCTCGAAGAAATAACCGCTGCCATTAAGAAAGCATCACTCAACGAAATGAAAGGTATTTTAACCTTTTTCGATGAACCCTTGGTTTCTACCGATTTTATCGGCGATTCCCATACCTCCATTTTCGATGTGAACGCAAGCATTATGTTGAATGAACATTTTGTAAAATTAGTGTCTTGGTATGATAATGAATGGGGTTATTCCAGTAAAATTATCGATATGATTGTGGCTACGGCTTCCGTCAAATAAATAGAAAATCATTTAAAAAGCTATGTTTTTTAGGAAACATAGCTTTTTTTCACTAATCTGTATCCCATGCGAAACTCTCCTATTATAAAAATCATTTGTTTAGTTAGTATATGTTGTTTATACTTTAATGTTTTGTTTGCACAAGCACCCGATGCTTATGTGGTTTGTTTTACGGATAAGAATTTCAATTTCTATTCGGTTGATAAACCGGAATATTTTCTTTCATCTCGTGCAATTGCTAAAAGACAACGTTATCATATTCCGATTTGCGAAGAAGATTTACCCATTAATCCCACCTATATTTCAGCTATTACCAAATTTCAAGCCGTAAAACTTCTAACGAAATCGAAATGGATGAATCATATCGTCATCCAATGCGACGATGAAAATGTATTGGCTATTATTACGCTTTTCCCATTTGTTGATCAGGTGAGAAAAATTCACGAACTTGATGTTAGTCGTTTTTTTACAGAAAGTGAAGATCAGCCAACTGTATTTGATTCTCAACAAAGAGAGCCCTATCAAGATACCGTTTCTTTAGACTCTTATGGCGTGGCAACCCGTCAAATGAACGTTCATAACGGACACATCCTACATAATTATGGCTTTAAAGGCGAAGGTATGTTAGTGGTTGTATTGGATAATGGCTACCGTGATTTGGATAAACTATCTTGCTTTCAATCTTTTCGAGCAAACAATCGCTTGAAAGGAATGTATGATGCAGCACAACAACCCACTTACGATCCCTATCAAACGGGAGGTCATGGAACCTTTGTTTTATCAATCATGGCAATAGAAGAGCCCTATGTATTTATAGGCACAGCTCCACGTGCAGATTATGTACTGATTCGAACAGAAATGACCAACTATGAAGATCTATTGGAAGAATATTTTTGGGTAGCAGGAGCCGAATATGCCGACAGTATAGGTGCTGATGTAGTCAATGCTTCGCTGGGTTATGCGTATTTCGACAAACCGGAACAGGAACATAGTTTTATGCACTTAGATGGCAAACACAGTGTGGCTTCCATAGCTGCAGGAATATTAGCCCGAAAAGCATGTATCCCTTGCATTGCAGCTGGCAACGAAGGAAATAAACCCTGGCATTACATCACCATCCCTTCCGATGCTCCCGATGCCTTATGTGTAGCGGCAATGGGTACCGACAGTATCATTGCCGAATTTAGTTCCCGTGGCAGCATACTATTTCCTACAATAAAACCGGATGTTACTTCTATAGGATCGAAAACCATCTTTTGCGCTCCCATCGATTCATTGGTCGAAGGGAATGGCACCTCTTTGGCTTCACCGATTATAGCCGGCTTATGTGCATGTTTATGGCAAGCTTTCCCCGAAAAAACAAACAAAGAAATCATGGATGCAATTCGTCAAAGTGCTCATTTAGCACATAAACCGGATAGCTTATTCGGATACGGAATCCCTGATTTTAAAGCAGCTTTTAACATGCTGTCGCAAACTTCCATATATACACCAAACAATGAAAACGGAATTACCCTTTACCCCAATCCCTCCAATACCTATATCAATGTACATTATGACACACCTAATCAGAATGAGAAAATAGTGCAGATTTATGATATATACGGAAAAATCTTAAAGGAAATACGCTTTTCAAATAACACATTAAGCATAGCGCTTTCCGATTTAAAAAGTGGTATGTATATGCTTCGTATTAAAGAAGATAATATACGTGTTAGAAATAGTAAGTTTATAAAGAATTAGCAGGTTTCTCTTTGAGTTGTTTATATATTTCTTCTACGGCAAAATGAATTTTTGTTACCACATTCTGTTTAGTAGGATATACAAAATAGGTATTATTTAAATCGGATAAATCCACACAATCCCCTCGTTTCAGATGTTCATATTCGATGTGTATGGAATACGTACTGCTGGGGGCTAAGGAAAAATCTATTTCATCACCATTCGTTAAAGTTCCGAAAAGCCTAAAACCCTCTTTGCTATGTTGAAGGGTCGCTTTACCGATATAAATATACCCGTAAGGATTGGGCAAGCTGTATATTCGTACTTCATCTTCGAAAAAGTAATTTCCGCTTTTCACTTCTTCGGCAACTATACGCCTAATCCATTCATACCAGTCGGGTATGTGGGAGAATGCAGTCTCACCATCCAAGGCTCTCAACTCTCCCCATTCAGTCATTTCCCATTTTTTTCCACATTCAGGACAAAATAAAAGGTGTTTTTCGGATTTCATTTTACTTTCAGATTGACAATTCGGACATACATACAAGACTTTGTGCAGTCCACTGGCTCTATTTTTTGTATTTATCACAATATGATTGTCTTTTTGCCACTTCCATTCATCATAGTAGAATGCTTTTTCAATACGGGAATTTATTTCATCAAGGCTTAAATTGGAAACTTCGGTTTGATTAATAATTTGTTCCATATCGCTAATATATCTTACATAACGATGATACTTACTCCAAAATGGATTTGCCAGATGATGACCGTGACAATTAAGCACAACAACAGGCAATTGATTCAATTTAACTAATTTACCCAAAGATTCGGGAAGTATGGCGGTTGTGCCTGATATGGAATAACGAGCCTCGGGATATATCACGGCTATGTTTTTATTTACTTGTAATACATGATGTAAATGTCTGACCAATAATGTGTCGTTCGTGAATTTGCGTTTTGAAATACCTCCCACTTGTTCAAGCAACCATTTGACACCAACAAAACCATCAATAGCAACAACATAGTTAGCCCGATATGGCATGATTGCCATCGTCATCACTTTAAAGTCGTCGAATCCCATATGGGTTGATAGAAGTATATAGGGAGGTTTTAATCCCTTCATGTTTTTCTTATTGATTTTCAAACGATGGTAAATGGCACAGGGAATGCTTAATAACCAAGTTACCGGAACCAATATCAAACGTTGACGAATGGGTTTAATGGTTTTGTATGAAAAATGTTGTTCCCTTATTTTACGCGATTTAAATTTAAATAAGTGTAACATGAAAAGGCATCTTATGATAAATATTTATAAGGTCGCAAAAGTACATAAAATAATAACAGCTTTTTAAATAATCATACGACTTATATTCCGTTTTCTAACTCTTTTCAAATAAAAATTTCGAAAAAAAAATCAGGAGCGGTTTGTAAGCATTTAAGTAAACATAGAATGCCAACACTTAAAATTTAAAGTAGACAGTGCAAGATTTTTCAACAAATATATTTAAATAGATTTTAAAAAATAGTATCTTTGCATGCTAAAAACAATAAAGATGAAAGCATTTGTAAGCATTATCATGGGCAGTACTTCCGATTTACCTATTATGGAAGAAGCTATTGAATTTTTAAAAGAAGTTGGCATAGACTATGAGTGCATGGCATTATCTGCCCATCGCACCCCCGAATTAGTGATGGAATTCGCCAAAACAGCTAAGGACAAAGGCGTACAAGTAATCATTGCGGGTGCCGGTGGGGCAGCTCACCTTCCGGGTGTTGTCGCCGCTTATACTTCTGTTCCTGTAATCGGAGTACCCATTAAATCTTCAAATTCCATCGATGGCTGGGATTCCATATTGTCAATACTACAAATGCCGGCTGGCATACCGGTTGCTACAGTAGCTCTTAACGGTGCTAAAAATGCAGCTATCTTGGCAGCACAAATGATAGCTACCGGCAACAATGAATTATATATGAAGCTGACAACCTTCAAAGAAAATTTGAAGAATAAGGTAATTCAAGCCAATGAAAGCTTGAAAAATCACTAAACAGTTTTACTCAATAATCACTTTCTTACATATAACTCCCGAACGACTCAAGAAGCGTAAAAAGTAAACACCTTTTGCAAAAGTATCGACTGCTATGGACTGACTACCGGATTCCGAGAGCTGACATGCATACATAAGTTGTCCCGTAATGTTGAATAATTGCATATGAACAGGCTCGTTTTCAGATAGATTTTCAATGTTTAATTTTTCTTTCACCGGATTGGGATATATTTTTATCTCGGGAAAATCTCTCTGTTCAAGTGCCAAAGATGCCGTTGTAAAGCTAATTTCAGTTCCAAAGACTGTTCCGTAGGTTGAACCGGTATATATGTTTACAAAGGGAATGCAGATATAGGATGTTTGCGGTTCTAATTGTGTTAATGTAAAGTCAAAGACACTGTCCTCTGCATAAGCAGTTATGAAACTATCATCACTTTCTTTTTTCCATTTAAAACCCATAGCAACGATTTGAGCACAACCCTCTATATAATGAGCATGTAGACTTACCGATTGAGCAGTAATATCCCTTACACTATCTGTTACCACAACTATGTCTCCTACAAAAGTAATAACTTTTTCATTGACAAAATGTCCGACATTGGTCACAACATACCATTCCTGATTCATGTCTTTCCTATAAAACACTTTGATTTTATAAGCGCCGGCGGCTATCCCCGACACTCCATGGGACGAAAAGCTTATACTTGTATCGGTATCAGGCAGTAAACCTATGCTGTCCAATATGGATACTCTTCCCAGCTCAATAATTTCATTTCCGGACGTATTCACTATCGAAGCACGAAACTCACCCTTAAAGGGTAAGGAACCATTATTTAATACTTTTGTTGTAAGAACAAAAGGAGTTTCACACTGCACGGAAGATGCCGACAAATTCAATTGGTCAAATAACACCAAATTAAAATCGCCCGATTGGTTAGGAGCAATTATATCATAAACAGCTCCTTGATAAGACGTAAAATCATAATAAGCACCCGGATTCAAGCTTGTAATGGCAAAATAACCGTCGGAAGAGCCACCCCATCCCCAGTTGAAATGAAAGAAGTTGTTGGCATCGTATCCATCGCACACAAAAGCATGTCCTCCCTGGCCACCTTGTCCTCTGTACAGCACAGGTTGTCCGGCTTGGAGCTGTGATTTCAACAAAGCAATCCATGCTTGATCACCCATTAAAAAACGTTGTTCACTTTTTACGTTGGAATATGCAAAATAGGTACGCAATGCATATTCGGCCGATTGTTTCCCCACAGTATATTCATCCAAATAGGCTCCACTTTCATTAATACCATAATTCATCTCTACCGCCACGCCGCAATGAAACATCAAAGTGGCTACAGCATTGACCGAATCACTGGAGGTTGTAGACCTTAATTCAACAGGCATTAAATCATAACGATAGTTTGTATTTTCAAATGAAGCCTGCAATGGACCAAAATCTTCATGGACATACGAATGATGAGAAAAACCTTTTTCCGGATATTTCCAATAATTTATAACCTGAGCCATAGCTGTAGCCACACAGCCCGTTACCGCCCTTCGATTACTATTGGAATCCAACGGACATAAATCATTGTAAAAAGGCGATTGACTCCATTTGGTTTTTATCAAAGGGGCAACTCCCGACTTTGTTTCTTTTTGTTGCTGTTGGGTAGGCGCTAACAATTGATTCCACGCTTGTCGAGTTTCTACACTAGCTTCCACTTCATATTCGATTATATAGGCTATTTCTCTTTTCACTTCCGATAAAAAGGATTTCATATTCACCGGTATTTGTTCGGGATTAAAACTACTTTCATGGGAATAACCCAACACAGGTAGTACGTTGTCGTTTCCCGAAACGATAACATAGCCCTTTGGTTCCATATTATAGACATAGTAATACGTAAAATTTCCGGCATCTTTTTGGGTTGAAACTTCTTGGTGTACCAAATGCATCGAAAGCATATTTTTGAGGCTTGGCGCTGTCAAATTTGTCTGCATAAACCGTTGAGCAATCGTCTGAGCAACATTGGTGTCAACTGGTGAAGCATAAAGGCATGTAACTAAGCCTATGTATACGAAACCTAATATATATTTCATCGTAATTTTTATTGTGATTTTTTTTGTAAAAGCATTTTATGCAAATCCGCAAACAAAAGTATGCATTTAATATCTAATATTTCTTTCCTTATTTACTTAAATCAAAAATCATGCATATTTATGTTCCGAATTAATTATTCCAATAGTAATTCTTCATTTGTATTTACTTTTTGTAAAAGTCTGGAATCAATTTTTTTGCTTGCGTTTGCCCCTAATTCTTTGATTCTTTCCATGCGTCCGATAATGGTATCTCCCTTTTTGGTAGAAGTACTCATTTTATTCATAGCCGACACATAAGATTCCTGAGCCATTTTAATGCGATCGCCTACTTTAATTAAATCTTCGGTAAAATTAACAAATTTATCATACAACATACCACTTTCTTTTGCGATTTCAATGACATTGTTCTTTTGATTTTCTTGCTTCCATATAAAAGATACGGTACGCATACTAGCCAAAAGGGTAGAATTGGAGACTAAGACTATATTTTTATTCAATGCTTTATCAAATAAACCGATATCATTTTGCAAGGCTAAGGTTAAAGCAGGTTCTAAGGCAATAAACATAAAGACAAAGTCCGGTGAGTTGATAGCATATAATCCGGGATAGTTTTTTGAGCCCAAATCATTTATATGTTGATGTATACTGTTTAAGTGCTCTTTCAAATAGCTGGCTTTTTCAGCTTCGGATTCTGCATTAAAATAACGTTCGTAGGCTGTTAAAGACACTTTGCTATCGATAATAAAATTTTTCCCTTCGGGCAAATTAATGATATAATCCGGTCGGAGGTTAGTCCCCTCTTCGCTTTTATAGTTAGGTTGAGGCATATAATGGGTCCCCTTTTGCAGTCCTGTTTTTTCCAACAATAATTCTAACTGAAATTCCCCCCAATCGCCTTGTGTCTTACTATCTCCTTTGAGGGCAGATGTAAGCTTTTGAGCATCTTCACTCATCTGTCGATTGATGTTGATAATTTGCTCCAACTCCTTGCGCAAACTTGCTTTTTCGCGGGTTTCGTTATTATAGGTTTCTTCTACTTTCTTCTCGAAATTTTGAAGCTTCTCTTTCAAAGGATTTAATATCGTACTGATTTTCTCTTCGTTCAAAGCAGAAAACTTTTTCGATTTTTCTTCTAATATTTCATTGGCCAATAATTTAAATTCTTTATTGAGTTCCTCTCTAAGATTCAGTATTTCGTTCTTTTGATTATCTAATTTTTCAGTCAGGGCTTCCTGTTGAGTCTTGTATTGTGCTATGATACGAATGTTGTTTTGAATTTCTTTATTTTTTTCTTCGTCTTTATTTTTATACTCCAACATTTCTCGTTGCATATCATCCATTCTACTTTGCAGCAACTGATTACTTGATCTTAGGGAGATTACTTCTTCCACTTCTTTCTTTAACTCCATGTTTTGTTTGTGCAAAAGGTAGTATACGATACCGGTCATAACAAGACCTATTAACAATCCAATCAATAAAAAAACTATATTCATACTCATAATGTATTTAGGTGCAAAAGTACATATTTTTCACTTTCCTTAACGCATGAAAGCTTTCTAAAATACGTAAAACATAAATCCATAATAATTCGAGCTTATTAATGATTAAGATAAGGGAAGTGGTTAAAACACCGTACTTATACTTCCTCGTAAGGAGTAAACTCATCGTCGTCGTCGTCGTTTTTGGATGAAGACTTTCCATGGCTATTAAAGCGAACAACCTGTACAGACCCCATGGCTTCAATGACAGAGGAAATGATGGATACAAGCATACCAAACAACAAGGCCCACATAAAACTATCTACTCTAAAACCACCTAAGAGAAAATCAATGAGTTCAATTACTAAAGCGTTTATTATTAAAAGAAAAAAACCAAATGAAAAAAGTGTTAATGGTATTGTCATGGCTATCAGGATGGGCTTCAAGAAAGTATTTAATAAAATCAAGGTAATGCCGACAATGATAGCCGTATAAATCCTGGGTTCTTCTATATGAATTCCTTTCTTTAACAACCATGCCGTAAATAGAACAGCAAAAGAAGTTACCAAGAGTTTTATCAAATAAAATTTAATTTTGTGTTTCATTATATTGTATTTGTAACGTACTGATTACATAATTTTATATCGTTTCCCGGGCAAACATTCGATATAACATTTACACTCGAGAGAAAGCAACAGGACTGATAAACGTGAAACCGGCATATTTATTTTACTTAAAAGAGTATCTATATCGATTTCATCGTGTTGTTGAACTTCTTCCAGGACTACTCTTTCTTCATCATTAACATCAAAAAACATTTTCTCCTGTCTGTTTCGAGCCTTTGTTTTGGAATTATCCCAACGCATCCAATCAATAACATCTTTAGCCGATGTAAGGATAGCCGCTTTATTTTGTTTTATCAGATCATTACACCCTTCCGAACAGAGATCACCTACTCTACCCGGCACAGCAAAAACATCTCTATCATAGGAAAAGGCTAAATCGGCCGTTATTAATGCCCCTCCCTCTTTTCGCGCCTCAATCACTACAACGGCATCGGATAAACCGGCAATAATACGGTTACGACTCGGAAAATGAATCGCATCGGGACCTGTCTCATGAAAATATTCGCTGATCAATCCTCCTTTGCGCAACATTTGTGTAGCTAATTTTCGATTTGAGGAAGGATAAACCATGTGCAATCCATGTCCTAAAACACCCACCGTTTGTAAATTATAATGCAATGCCGTTTCATGAGCTTCCGTATCTATTCCGTATGCCAAACCACTCACAATCATAACATCGATTTGAGCTAAATCAGCTATTAATTGTTTTGTAAACGATAATCCATAGGCACTTGCTTTGCGTGTTCCCACTATGGCAAGAACCCTTGGCACATTCCACTCTATGTGGCCTTTACCAAAAAAAACAATGGGAGCATCAATACAATATTTTAAGCGTTTGGGATAATTTTCTTCGCCTAAAATATACGTATCGATATGATGCTTTTCAATAAAAACCATCTCCTTTTCTACTCTTTCAACAATAGAAGAATCAATTGTTTGTATATTTTTTATATGACTTTCGCCTATACCTTCAATACGTATAAGATTTCGTTTTTTTTCTTTTAAAACAGCTTCGGCATTTCCACATTCGCTGATAAGTTTACGTGCTGTAATACTTCCAATTTTTGGTAATTGTGAAAACAACAAGGTATGATAGAGTAGAGAATTTTCCGAATTCATATAGTTTTTGTTTGCAAAAATAGCATTTTATCCCTTCCAATGATTACTTTCACTGAAATTTCATGCTTGCCCTCGTGTGCTATAGGCAAATAATCTCAACATAACATGTATTATATACTTCATATTTATGCCATAATAGCTAAGTAAAGCTTAGGATTTAATTTTTTTATCGATATACTTTGAGTGCATCAATCTTAACACACCCATATAATCCATCTTAAAACAGATATAATCTCCTACTTGATAGTTTTTTTCATTATCTCCCAAATCTATCACAAACATATCTGAACTGGCTCCAACAATCGAAACGCTATCGTCCATTGGCGAAATATGTTTATTTTCAACATCCAATAAGCCTAAATCAATGATAGCTCTATAGGAAGTTTTACCTATAAGTGCATCATCAAATTCAAAGGAATTACCTTCTAAATTAGTACCCATTTCACCCATAGGCACTTGTGGCTTTTCAATTAATTCAATAATTTCAGAATAAAGCAAAAATGCATCGGTTTGCATTTTCTTTAATGTTGTATCATTGTAAACATCGGTACCTAAAAACAAGGTTTCACCCACCCGAAAATGATTCACCCCTTTGGGAAGTAAATTTTGAAAAATCAATGGGATGGTAACCGACGATCCTCCGGAAACATATTTAATCTTTTTTTTGAATTTTGCTTCTATTAACTCGCTATATAGACTTAGCTGAATGAGTTTATCATGATTGGGTAGTACTCCGTATAAACAACTTAAGTTAGTTCCCACTCCCACTACTTCTATATTCGACAAATTAAATATTTGACTATAAAAATCAATCAAATCATCCCTCATAATACCTTCCCTTAGCTCTCCCATTTCAATCATTATTATGACTTTATGAATTTTATCTTGCTTTTGGGCTTCTTCATTCAACAATTGAATCGTTCTAATTTCCGTATTCATACTAATGTCAGCACATTGCACTAAACTTTTCAGGTAATGCTTGGCCGGTGGTTTAATATAAATAGTTTCAATATTAGGATTTAACTCTTTGACCATTCTTAAATTGGATACCCTCGAATCACAAATTTGCGTAACATTCAACTTCAAAAGAGCTTTTAAATATTCTTTATTGCCACATAGCAATTTGGAAACTACTGACCAGTGAATGTTTTTTTTCTTAAATAATTTATCGAGAAAATCAAAATTTGCTTGTAGTTTTTTAATGTCTAATGTAATATACGCCATGTGTTTTATTTTATGTATCTCATTTCAAGATACTTGTTTGTAAATCCTATTTTTTCATAAAGAAAACGTGCCGGATTATCCGGCTCGACGTGTAAAGCTATGTTTCCATTTGCAATTTCAAGGGCTTTTAGCATCATTTGTTTTCCGATACCTTTTCCTCTACTGTCTTTATGAGTTGCTATATATACCAAAATATTTTCAGGTATGTATCCCTTCATTCCCGTTTGATTTACGACTACTACACTCACTGTTTTTCCATTTTCCAATCCTTCCAATACAAATCCCCCAAAAGAATTTGAAGCTTTAAGTGCATAATTTACAGCTTTTTCAATATCATCTTTGGTGTCGCCGTATTGTTCTAAATGCTCAAATAAAAAGCTCACTACATGCTCTATATCCGCTGCACTTGGTTTATTACAATAATTATAAATTTTCGTCTTAATCATTTTTAATCTCCTTTTAATTAATGTTAATTTTTTAAGTTATTTTTTGTATAATCTCATGGCACTCAAATTGTGGATTTGAATTCAATAAGTTGTCATCCTATCAATTGCTTGCCCTTTTTATGATTATCTGCCTATATCTCTGATATTTACTTTTTTTTAAAAATCTAAAAAAAATCTGCGATTTTTCATTTGTATCGCAAAGATATAATTTTTATCTTTACAAATAAGGATTTTTTTTATTTTTTTCATTATTGTCCGACAAAGATACGTTATTGCTTCACTTCGTTACACTCAGAATGACAATGAATTTAAATGTAACGAAAAGGAGCAGAAAGCTTGCTATGCGGCGGATTTGCGAAGCGAAGAATCTGTTGACTTTTATCGGATAATAGTGATAAATTTTATTCTTATTCCCTATACCAACCACTATTATTAACGCAATTGAATCAAAGTATATTCTTAAATATCAAAGCTATAAAAATCTTTTCAAGAAATAAGTATTCATGTGTTTGTATTATACTATTTTCGTGTAATTTTGTAACGAATATTTCAAATTTAAAATCTAAATTCCATGAAAGAAAATATTGAAAAAACCATTCTCCGCATTAATCATAAGCCAACCAGTGATTTTGAAGGACTAAGTCCTTTCGAAATGGATAAACTCTTATATGATACTTTCGGCCAAGAAAGCCCTGTGAAACTACTCAAACTCAAAGATGAGACATATACCAACATCCCCATTTTGAATCAGATGCTGTTTTTTGGTGATATATTAAAAAAAGAAGGTGAACTTAAATTAACCAATAAAGGATATCTGCCTACACGCATAGTAGCCGATTTGTATTATAACGGTTTCCTGAAAGATGTAATCATTGAAACAGGCATACATAAATTATACAAAGAAACCGACTCAAATGTGGTTAATTTGACAAGAATTCTGGCTGAACTTACCTTACTTACGAAAAAGCGTAATGGCAGGCTAAGCCTGACCAAATCCGGAGAAAAACTACTTGAGGATAAAGAGAAATTGTTGAAATTAATCTTTAAGACTTTTGGCGAAAAGTTTAAATGGGCTTATTACGATGGATATGGCGATAATTTCATCGGCCAACTGGGCTATGGTTTCAGCTTATACCTTTTGAGTAAATACGGTGATAAAAAACGTTTCAACGTTTTTTATGCAGCTAAATACTTCAAAGCATTTCCGACTTTACTTTCCAATATGGGTGATTACCGGTATAATTTTATCAGCAGTGCTGAAAGTTGCTATTCCACACGCACATTCGATCGTTTCTTATATTATTTCGGGCTCATTGAAATGCAAAAAGAAGATCCGATTCTTTCCCATAAATTTTACCTTAAAAAAACAAAATTATTTGATCAACTGATTTCATGTTAATCGACAATTGTATTACTGCAACGCTATTATTTTAAATATTTGTACGATGAAATGCTTTCACATTTCTATAAAAAAATTTATCTTGCTGATGTTTTTATGCATGGCATCACATACAATGGTATATACCCAAACCACAGATTCGATTTCCTTCTATATGCAACAATATGAATTTGAGAATCTGATTAGCTATATTGATTTACATTATCCAAAATTCCAAGCAGAAACAGAACGAATGAAAGCCAAAGCCTATGTTTCCTTAAAAAAATACAAGGAAGCCGCTCTTTCGTATGAAAAATTATATTCCTATGACAGTTCAGACATTCATACGATGGTTGAATTAGCCAATTGCTATCAACTGCTTGGCAATTACCCTCAATCAATAGTCTATTTACAAAAAGCACTGCAACAAAACCCTCTCAACTCCTACTTACAAATACAAATAGCCGATGTATACTACAAAAGCAATGCTTACTATCAGGCAATAGAACATTATATGCGTGCATGCTTACACGACACTTCCTTTTATGTAAGTAAGCAGCTTGCACTATGTTACGATAAACTCGATAGAATAGATACAGCTATGTATTATTATGATAAAACCATAGGTTTAAATCCGAGTGATTTTTACAGTACACATCGTCTGGCAAGCATACATTTACAAAACAAAGCGTATGAAAAAGCCTTACATCTTACCTCCTCCTATTTACAAGTGGATTCCACTCATACAAAAGCATTGGAGTTTCAGGTTTATATACATTATCTCAACAAAACATATCGGGACGCTATTCGCTCATTTGAAAAATGTCTGGCTCTGTACGACACTTCCGATTTTACCAAAAGATATTTGGGCTATTGTTATTATGAGACTCAACAATACCAAGAAGCAAAATCGTATTTAGAACAAGCCTTTCAAAACGACACCAACAACCTTATTTTATGCTACACTTTGGGATTGGCTTGCCATCAAGCATCATTTGGACAATTAGCTGTATACTATTTAGAAAGAACTTTAACGTTATCAAATCCCACACCTGAATTTTTATCCCGTTTGTACCAAGACTTAGCGGCAGCTCAAACAGGGATTTACAAACGTCAACAAGCCTTGGATAGTTATTTAAAAGCCTATGAACTTACACCTAATGACAAATTACTACTTTTTAAAATTGCCACACAATATGACAAGTTCTTAGAAAATAAAACCATGGCTTTACAATATTATCAAACGTTCATGCAAACACGTGCCGATTCCATCAATGCCACCCCTACTATCACCGATGCCTACGGATACAAAGTTTCCTACTATGATGTGGCTAAAAGAAGGATTCATGAATTGAAAGAAGAATTATTTATGCAAGGGAAAAACACAAATCAAAATAAGAGATGAAAAAAATCAGTGTGTTCTGTGGATCAAGTTCGGGCAATCAAACGATATACGAAGAAGCAAGCATTGCATTAGCGAAAGCATTTATCAAACATGATTTCACACTTTTATATGGTGGAGCTAAAATAGGATTGATGGGCATATTAGCCGATTACATGCTTCAAGCCGGTGGTAAGGTCATAGGGGTAATGCCACATTTCTTAATTCATAAAGAAATTGCTCATCCTAAACTCACTGAATTTGTTTGCGTTGACAGCATGCAGGAACGTAAATCGTGGATGCAAGCTAATTCCGATGCTTTTATTGCCTTACCCGGTGGGTTTGGTACCTTGGATGAAATCTTTGAAATGATATGCTTAGGACAATTACACATCCACCAAAAACCTTGTGCTTTTTTAAACATCAACGGTTTTTTCAACAGCCTGAAAAATTTTCTTGAACATGCCGTTTCACAAGGATTCATCGATATGGAATATAAAAACATGCTGATATTTGAATCCGATACTGAGCGTTTAATCGATAAGATACTCCATTATACCCACCCTTATATTGATAAAGCAGAAAGAGCAAAAGCCGCAAAAGGATAAACAAAATGCCATTTCCCATATATATTTTTTATATTTTTGCCTCACAATTCTTAACACAATAATCAATCACCATACACCCTTAATAATAGCCTAAAACTCTATAAAACAACACCTATGAAATACGAAGAAAGAGTACCCGACAGCCTTTTCCAAACCGACGGACATTATTTAGGCCGCCCGGCCGATTTTGATGATCGGATTGTTCAACGTAGGCTGAGACTCATCCACCAAATTCCCGGTTTTACCGGAAAAGAGTATTCCCTTTTAGACATTGGCTGCGGTAACGGCGCCTCTATCATCGGTTTATCACCCTATATGAAACGCTGCTTAGGCATTGACATCAATGATGAACATATGGCTGAATTCAACCATTTCAAAGAAAAAAACAAGATTGAAAATTGTGAATATCAAGTCCTCGATATAGAAAAGAACCTGCCTCCCGACACCTTCGATCGCATTGTTAGTTTTGAAGTCATCGAACACCTGAATCAGGAAGACGGACTGGCGTTTTATTATAAGGCACTTAAAAACAAAGGAAAAATCGCCATTTCAGTCCCAAACAAATGGTGGATATTCGAAACTCACGGAGCTAAACTTCCCCTATTACCTTGGAACAGGGTGCCATTTTTCTCATGGTTGCCACGAAAGATACATGAAAAATATGCCAATGCACGCATCTATACAAAAAAAAGAATCGTAAAATTATTGGTAAAACACGGATTTATCGTAGTTTCCGTTTCCTATATCACTGCTCCTATGGATGTTTTACCCAACGGGAAATTCAAAAACTTTATCATCAAACATTTCTTCGATTCCGATACTACTAACATCCCCTGTAAATCTACTTCTATCTTTGTGGTGGCTGAAAAACGATAATTTCTATCGAATACTGTATCATAATAAAGTATTTGCCTTACTCTACTTACATGGAATTTGATATTAGTGATAATAATTTACAATTCCACCTATAGTCCATGGATATTACTATCTAAAAATTTGAATTTTATAAGGATAATGCAAGATGTTGTTTTTTGATCTATATACAATATACATACCCGGAGCAATGTTACTTACATCGAGTTGTATGGAACTTGATGTAAGGCAATATTCGAGGATGCATTTTCCATACATATCCACCATCACTATTTTATCGCCGTAGTATGCTTTATCTTCGACATCAATTTGCACATAATCCTTAGCAGGGTTGGGGAATATCCGCATCGAAGAACCTTTGGCATAGTCTTGCAATTTAACATCCAATAAAGTGGTAAATTCTTGAATTTCGCCATACATACTTCCTTTGGCTGTAAGGATAAACGTTCGATATTGATAGCCGGTATTGGGTGAAAGTTGCTTCAAGGTATCGGATATTTCTTCTCCTTCTACTTGTACAATTCTATAATTCGACTCCGATTTAGCTTTCCATTCAAAGCCTTGCATGAGAATAGGATCTTCGCCTTGTTTAATTTTCCCGTGCATGATTGCCGAATACACATCAATATCTCTGGCTTCATAGGTATAGAGTTCGGCAGAGTATTGCTGGGTTGTAAACAGAACATCATTTCCATAAAATATTCCATTTTCAGTAATGGCAAATACTCGATATGTATAGGTATGGCCCGGAAGTAAATCGGGCAACAAAACCGACACCTCCACCCCTTCTACTTGTATTAATTGATACAAGGTATCATCCTCCGCTTTCCAAGCAAAGCCTTGCATAAAAATTTCTTCATCAGCCGGTGAGATTACACCATGCATTACGGCCGAAAACAAATCGATATGACTGGCTTCATGTGTTGTTAATACACAAGCTTGTAAAGTAGAAAAAGCCACCCAATCACCGTATAAAGTATCGCTTTCCGTATAAATAAAAGCACGGTATATATAATCACTCATACTTTCTAATTCATCTAAAACAAAGCTAAAATTGGTATCGGAGGCTAAAAGCTCACAAACAAAACTATAAGAAGCCGAAACATCCTTATATTCAAAACCTCGCGTAACAACACTGTCATCGCCATACACTATACGTCCATGCAAACAAGCCGAATAAGGACCAAGCTCCGATGTATTTTCAGTAATCACTTCCGAAACTTGTTTTGGGGTATCAAAATAAAGGGTCTCTCCATATAAAGTATCGGAAGATGTAACAGCATAAGCATAATACATATAAGATGTATGCGATAAAACATCGGAAATCGAGAGGGAAAAATAGGCATGCGGAATAGTTTTCCATGTATAATCAGGGTCTGACAAGGGTTTATAACAAAAGCCTTTGGCAAGTATACTGTCGTTTCCATAAATTAACTCGCCATGCAATCTTACGTAATGGGATGCTAATTCCGACACTGGCAATGTATACACACGAGCCTCAGCAGTTGAAAACACCATACTGTTTCCATAAAGCGTATCATGATACAGCACGACAAAAGCCTTGTATTCATAAAGGCTGTCTACTTGTAAAGAAGATAAAAGATAGTCAAAATAAGTACTTTCATTATCAACTATTACATAGGAGAAGACTGTCTCCGACAATTTTTTGAAGGCAAACCCTCTTTGTGTGATGCTATCTGAGCGTTGAAACTGTTTGGCTTTTAACATTACACTCGAAGCAAATACCTGCGGTTTTTCCGTTATTATCAAGTTTAATCCACTCATAGCCAGAAGAGGATATCCTTCGTTCTCGTTATCCTCATCATACATCCAGGCAGGATCGCTTTGATTGAACGTGTCAAGGATGGAATAAGACCGTAAAAAATCTTTGTTTGTTTCTATGCCCAAATGATTGCTAAACGACTGTTGGGATGTTGTTAGATAATAACAACGATTTAATTCGGCTTGACTCACTATTTCGGCGGCAATACCACCCGAAAAACTCATCATAGAGGATAGAGAGGTAAGCATTCCACAATGATAACAATTTGTAAAGCGAGTGAGTACGTGGCTAAAATTATATACATAAGCAGCAATTCCTCCGGCAAAGGATTTATAATATAAAGAATGTGAAAACACATCGCCTGTATTATACACATTGCTGAACTCGGAAGGATAATCGATGAAGCCGGCCAATCCTCCGGCATAAGCTAAATCATAGGCTTTGGCATATATATTCCCTTCATTAAAAGAATTTCGTATAGTAACACTATTTCCAAAACCTGTAAGTCCGCCGACATAAGCATAATAATTTGAATTAGCATTAATCTCACCGGAGTTAAAACAATTGATAAGAGATGCTTTATAATTCAATTTGGCCGAAATACCCCCGGCATAGGTATAATTATAGGCGATGGCTTGTATATTACCCAGATTATAACATCCTTGAATAAGGGGTTGAGAATTATCCCCATCAGCCATTATACCTCCGGCATAGGCGATGCCTTCGGAAGAAGCAAGAATCGATGCCCTATTGATACAATGCTTCATGCCGGTACCGGCTGAGCAATAAGCCAAAATACCACCTACATAGGCATAAGAATTATAAGCATATACAGCAATACTGCCTTCAAAACAACAGTTTGATATCTGTGATGCAAAGGCATAGGCCGCAATTCCTCCTACATAAAAATTATAAGAAGAAACAAAGGAAACAAAAATATGATTATCCGACAAAAGTGCCAGATTACGAATATCCGCATCCAATACATAACCAAATAAACCGGCGTATACAATACCGCTGCGATAGGTAGTATCTTGTATGTTTAGGTTATTGATACGATGGTAGTTGCCGTCGAAGGAACCGGCATAAAAAGCATTGGCATCCTTCCCTATGGGTGTCCATGGCAAATGATTTAAATCAATATCGACCGTTAACACAAAAAAGCTATCGGCATATAACACACCGGCATTGACAACATCGGCTAAATAAGCTAAATGAGCTGCTTCTTCTATCAAAAAAGGATTTTGTAGTGTACCATTCCCTTTTACCCACCTTGAGCGGGTACCATCCCAAACACTGCTTTGCGCTTGCAGCCCATGGCAGCTAATTAATACGAACAGGATAATATATATAAATCGTTTCATATTGCCTCCTTGAATTTGTAATTTATGTGGAGACAAAAATACAACTTTTAACAATGTAGTGACACAAAAAAATGCGTCGCTACATTTATTTTATGGATTGGTAAGCCGCTAAATCGTTTTCGGTAAAACGAGCAATGTAAGCTTCTTTCTCTCGATTTTGAGCATCACCCATTTGAATAAAAATATGAGCGGAATGTGTATAATCGATATGATGTTCGGCATCCAATATCAATAGATATCCTATCACGATATTTCCTACCATTTCAACCAAACGGCGGGCATTGAAATCGAACATTTCGATATTGTTCCATTCTTTGGCAATGGCAAAGGTTTTTTCAAAACGATGGGTCATATCGACCAGGGTATTTTTCAACACCTGCCATTCGGGTTTGAGTTCGATGGCTTCATATTCTTTGATGCGTTTCAGGTAGGTTCCACTGCTAACGCCACGTATAGCCGCTACAACCTGCAATTGTGAGGTCCCTTCATAGATATTGGTAATGCGGGCATCTCTCATTAATCTTTCTACGGGAAAATCTTTCATATAGCCTGTACCTCCATGAATTTGAAGAGCATCATAAGCAATTTGATTGCAATACTCACTGGCAAATAATTTTAACAAGGGAGTATAAACATCGGCCAAACGTTGATAATATTTCATTTCATTTCTTTCTTCATTGCTCAAACTACGTTCTTTTCCTTCGAAAGTAAATAATTTATACATATCCACAAAACGGCTGGTTTCATAGAGTAAGCTACGGACTCCGTCCAATTTGGCACGCATACCGGCCAACATTTCATAAACAGGGGGAAAATCAATGATCTTACTATCAAATTGTTCACGCTCATTCGCATATTTCAAAGCTTCTCTATAGGCTGCTTCGGCTAATCCCACCGATTGAGCACCTATGCCCAAACGTGCGGCGTTCATCAATGACATCACATATTTAATCAAGCCCATACGTTCATCACCTATCAATTGAGCAGGGGCGTTTTTATAGACCAATTCACAGGTAGGAGCTCCTTTGATTCCCAATTTATTTTCTACCCGACGAATAGTAACGGCATTATCCATGCGGTCGTAGAGGAAACAGGACAAGCCTCTGGCATCAGTTGTATCCTCTTCGGAACGAGCCAATACCAATTGAATGTCGGCATCGCCGTTGGTGATAAAACGTTTTACCCCATTTAACCGCCAACATTTAGCTTCATGATCGTAATGAGCTTTTAGCATTACGGCTTGAAGGTCAGAACCTGCATCGGGCTCTGTCAAGGCCATGGAGCAGGTATTCCCTTGATGTATCATGGGTAAATATTTACTTTTTAATTCTTCGGAAGCAAATTCGTGTATGGTTTCGGCACAATCCTGCAAACTCCAGATGTTCGAAAAACTGGCATCGGCACGAGCAATGATTTCAGCAACCATGATGCTGATGACCATAGGGAAATTTAAACCGTCGTATTTTCGTGGCAAGGATAAACCGTACATGCCTGCCCGTTTCAAGACTTCGTGGTTCTGTTGGGTACCTTTGGCATAGGTTACTACATTATTTGCCAATGTAACACCTTCCTTATCTACCTCTTCTGCATTTGGAGCGATGATTTCGCCGGCAATTTCGCCTATTACTTCCAATATTTTTTTATACGAATCAATGGCGTCTTCAAAATCCAAAGGAGCATAATCATAGCGTTTGGATTCCGTATAATTCTTTTCCTTCATTTTCACTATGCTTTTCATCAAAGGATGTGATAAATGAAAGGCTAAATGTTCATTATCTAAAAAAAAGTTTTCCATTACTTATGTATTTAGTTTTAATTCTTACCTTATTTGTTTTTTATACGATTGTATCATTTGAGGTATCACTTTCATCACGTCGCCCACCACTACATAATCGGCAATGGCATTGATAGGTGCTTGTGCAGAGGTATTAATACTTATGATTTTGGCTGATTGGTCCATGCCGGCACGGTGTTGTACGGCACCGGATATACCGCAAGCAATGTATAGTTTCGGACGAACGGTAATGCCGGTTTGTCCGATCTGACGTTCATGTCCGCAAAAACCGGCATCAACGGCGGCACGGGTACCTCCCACTTCAGCCCCCAACAAATCAGCCAATTCATACAAAATGGCAAAGTTCTCTTTGCTTCCCATCCCATAGCCGCCCGCAATGAGGATTTGAGCGGATTTTAAATTGATTTTGGGAGGTTCTATGTGACGATGGATGATAGTTACGACTTCTTCTATAGAAGTGAGTACTCCTACATTCATCTTTTTTAACTCGGGAGTGTTTTTCACCGGCTGAGGTTCGTGTTTCATGACCCCTTCCCTAACGGTGGCCATTTGCGGACGCGTTTCCGGATTAATAATAGTAGCAATAATATTGCCCCCGAAAGCCGGACGTATTTGATACAATAAATTCTTATAGGTTTCCTTTTTACGTTCATCGACATGGTCGCCAATCTGAAGCGAAGTGCAATCGGCCGTCAAACCACAACGCAAGGCCGATGCAATGCGGGGCGCAAGGTCTCTTCCTACTGATGTGGCTCCGAACAAAGCTATTTCGGGTTGTTCTTGCTCAAATAGCGTTTGAACCAATTTGGCATGCACCAAGGTTCGATATGGAAATAAGTTTTCATTTTCAGCATAATGTATAACGGATACTCCGTAATAGTGCAATTGTTCAATGGCTTTTTTTAGATCAGAGCCTATCAACACGGCTTCGAGTCCTACGTGTAATTCATCGGCAAGTTTTTTTCCTTTCGACAGTAGTTCCAAAGACACATCCGCGATGAGATGTTCTTCTGTTATTTCACAATAAACAAATATATTTTTCATGGTATTATCCGATTACTCTTGTTTCTAATAATTCTTTCATTAATTGATCAATATCCTGATCCTTATCCGTAAAACGTTTCGACTCCTTTTGAGTCAACACAACGCTTTCAATGCCTTTTACTTTTGTAGGCGATCCTGACAATCCTAAGTAAGATTCATCGGCTTCTACACTTTCGGCATTCCACTCTTCGATGCGCAGATAAGGGTGTTCTTTAAACAAATCCGTATAATCGCGGTTTTGATCTTGCAATTCACTCAATGTATGTGCATGTTTATATTTCAACATACGTTTGGCATGTTTGGGACGGCAAGGATTTGCCGAAGCATGCACGGTGATAAGAGCCGGGAAATTCACCTTTACGGTTTCTATTCCTCTTTCCAAGCGTCGGGTAAGCACCAATTGACGCTCATCGGCTTCATTAAGTTTCTCTACATAGGTAACTTGAGGAAACTGTAATTTCTCGGCAATTTGAGGCCCTACTTGAGCCGTATCTCCGTCGATGGCTTGCAAACCGCATATAATCAGATCGGGATTTATCTTTTGGACGGCTTTATACAAGGCATAGGATGTGGCTAAGGTATCAGAACCGGCAAACTTTCTGTCGGTTAATAAATATCCTTTATCGGCTCCTCTGAAAATAGCTTCTCTGATAATATCCGCAGCACGGCCCGGTCCCATCGTAAGCACAATCACTTCCACGTCTTTTCGTCTATCTTTGATTTCCAATGCCATTTCAAGGGCATTCAAATCGTCGGGATTAAAAATAGCCGGTAAAGCACCCCGGTTGACAGTACCGTCTTCTTTCATCGCATCTTTTCCAACATTGCGAGTATCAGGAACTTGTTTTGCTAAAACAACAATCTTTAAATTCATGTCCATAGTATATTTAATTTTTCTTTTTTCATAAATCGGCTGCAAAAGTATAAAAAAAATGATACATGCTTATTTTGACCATAAATTATAGGTTTGGTTACTATAAATGAAGTACTTATTTTAATTTTCAAGCCTCATTCAAAACCTGGTTTTAAGTCGTTTTTTGTATCGAAATTTCATGGTTAATTTTTTATTTTTCTTATACTTATAAACGTTTTTTTCTTAAAATTATATTTTCAAAAAAAAATGTAACGGCAAATGATAGTTTAAAGGCTAAGTCCGGATTATTGCCAAGACTTTTTTTTAATTCTGCTAAAAATCGTCAAGCAATACAAGCAGCTAACGTATTATTTTACTATCTTTGCAACAAAAAATTCCATGATGGCATTAAACACATTAAGAGCTATTTCCCCTATAGACGGACGCTATTATAAACAAGTAAGTAGTCTTTCGGATTATTTTTCGGAATATGCATACATTCGCGCAAGAGTATTTGTTGAAATTGAATATTTTATTGCCTTATGTGAACTTCCCTTACCGGAATTATCGATCCTAAAACCAGAAACGTTTAACACTCTACGTTCTATATACCAAACCTTTTCGGAAACCGACGCACAACATATCAAAGAAATTGAGCAAACTACCAACCACGACGTCAAAGCGGTGGAATACTTTTTGAAAGAAGTTTTCGATAAGATGGATCTGTCGGAATACAAGGAATTCATTCATTTCGGTTTAACTTCGCAAGACATCAACAATACGGCCATTCCTTACCTGATGCGCAGCTTTCATGAAGCAGTTTTTTTTCCTAAACTCACGGAAGTCAACAACAAACTAAACGAACTTGCCAACACATGGAAACATATTCCCATGTTGGCACACACCCACGGTCAAGCGGCATCTCCTACCCTGTTGGGAAAAGAATTTTATGTGTTTGCCGAAAGGTTGAACAATCAACTTGAATTATTGAATCAGATTCCCTTTTGTGGAAAATTCGGAGGAGCTACCGGTAATTTCAATGCCCATTACGTGGCTTACCCACAGATAGATTGGGTGTTGTTCAGCAACAACTTCTTAGATCGCTACCTCCACCTAAAACGCTTGCAAACGACGACTCAAATAGAACATTACGACATGATGGCGGCTTATTTCGATACCTTGAAACGCATCAACAACATAGTGTTGGACCTCGACCGCGATATGTGGACGTATATATCGATGGATTATTTCAAACAAAAGGTTAAAGCCGGCGAAGTAGGTTCCTCGGCCATGCCGCATAAAGTAAATCCCATCGACTTTGAAAACTCGGAAGGAAACATTGCCATTGCCAACGCTTTGTTTGAAGGATTATCGGCCAAACTGCCCGTATCCCGTCTGCAACGCGACCTGAGCGA
>DHTG01000024.1:0-304 GCA_002411545.1 Bacteroidales bacterium UBA5266
AAAAACATACGTATTCAAAAAACAAAAGCTATAGATATCCCCGATGATATTTTGTTGAAATACATATCGGAAAAGGAGATTCTATCCTTTAAACAAAGTCAAAACGGTATTTATAGTATTACGGTATATGCCCAAAAATAATCATTTAATAAAAATTTTTTATGAAGAAGTTACAAGTCCTTTTCATCTTAGTAATGTTAACTACAGGAGCCATGGCTCAAAGCGGTAGTAAAAAAATTGAAGTATTGTATTTCAAAGCTAATTTATCTTGTTGTCAAGCCAGAGCATGCCAAAATCTGGAAAA
>DHTG01000024.1:624-78696 GCA_002411545.1 Bacteroidales bacterium UBA5266
AAAACATGGAATTAAAAAAGGAAATTAAAATCCTGTTTTGGATAGTCCTTGTATTTTTAGGGATATTTTTTCTACCGATTCAAAGTCCGGTATTTAATACTGCTGTGGATGCAACCTTCGATTTAGCCAAATGGTATGCACGCGAACATGTGGTTTTGTGTTTATTGCCGGCATTTTTGATCGCAGGGGTAATATCGATATTTGTCAGCCAGGCATCGGTAATCAAATATTTCGGAGCAAAAGCTAAAAAGTGGGTAGCCTATACGGTGGCTGCCGTTTCGGGAGCTATATTGGCGGTATGTTCTTGCACTATATTACCTTTGTTTTCAAGCATACACAAGCGAGGAGCCGGATTAGGACCTGCCATTGCCTTCCTTTATTCCGGTCCGGCTATTAACATATTAGCCATTATATTAACAGCTCGTATATTAGGCTTTGAAATGGGAGTGGCTCGTATCATAGGAGCTGTATCCTTTAGTGTAATTATCGGTTTAATCATGGCATTCATTTATCGCAAGGAAGAAAAAATAAAAGCGGAAGAACAAATGAATTTTCCGGATGTACCCGAGAAACGTCCCATTTGGCAAACAATGATACACTTCTTTACTTTGGTGTTGATATTGGTTTTTGCTAATTGGGGAAAACCTTCTGCAGAAGATACGTCAAGTCTATGGTTTTATATTTGGTCTTATAAATGGTATATAACGGGAGCCTTTGGTTTGGTGTTGGTATATTCAATGATATATATCTTAAAACTTAAACCTTGGCATGTGTTAACCGGAGCCACTTTGACGGCATTGAGTGCTTTTCTATTTGGCAATCCAATGATTAGCATAGTAATAGCTATTACTGCCGTTAGTGTGATTTCTTTATTGGATAAAAAAGAAGAAAACGACAACAAAGCATGGATACTCTCCTCCTGGGGTTTTACCAAACAAATCGTTCCTTTATTAGCCATAGGTGTTGTCATAGCAGGATTTCTTTTAGGTTCCACTCACGACAATACGTCCATAGCCGGTGTAATTCCCAATGCATGGATTAGTGCATTGGTAGGAGGTAATTCAATATTTTCTAATTTCTTTGCCTCTATAGTAGGGGCTTTTATGTATTTTGCCACTTTAACAGAAGTTCCCATTATACAAGGCTTATTGGCATCAGGAATGGGTAAAGGTCCTGCTTTGGCATTATTATTGGCAGGTCCCTCCTTGTCGTTACCTAATATGTTAGTGATACGTGGAATTATGGGTACACAAAAAACAATCGTATATACCCTTTTAGTTATTTTATTATCGACAATAGCCGGATTAATTTTCGGTTACATTGTATAAAAATAAATAAGCTAATCCTATGAAAATACTTATTTTATGTACAGGTAACAGTTGCCGCAGTCAAATGGCACAAGGCTTTTTACAATCCTTTGATAAAAATCTGGAGGTGCATTCGGCAGGTACCCATCCTGAAAAACAAGTCAATCCCAATGCGGTGAAAGTTATGGCTGAACTCGGAATCGACATTTCTCATCATGTACCGAAAAATGTGGCTATGTATACAGGAGAATCATGGGATTATGTAATTACCGTTTGTGATAATGCCAAGGAAAGTTGTCCGGTTTTTATAGGAGAAGTAAAACATCGTTTACACGTGGGATTTGAAGACCCAGCTAAAGCAAAGGGTGAAGCCGAATATGTATTGAATGTATATCGAAAAATCAGAGATAAAATCAAGCATACATTCTCTGAATTTGCAATATCTATCCTTTAACTATACGCGTATATAATCAAAGATCACCGGCGAACATTCATACATTATTTACCTATTCTTTTTTTCCTATTCATTCAAAAATTAGCAAAATATTATACTTTTATGTGGCTGTGTAATAAGCGGATTCAAATATTACAATAATTTCAATAAAAAATACTTAATTAACTCATAAAAAAATTGTATAATAAAAAAATAAAGATTACCTTTGCGCCGTTATTTGGAAAATTCAAAACTAAACTATTCAACATGAAAATTGCCATTCCAACCAAAGATAACATGGTTGATGAACATTTTGGAGACGCAGAGCAATACACTATATATACCATTGACAATCAAAGTAAGATTGTATCTCAAGAAAATTTAGCTTGTAAGGAAGGATGTGGTTGTAAAAGCAATATAGCCACTACTCTTCATAAGCTGGGAGTTGAAATCATTTTAGCCGGAAATATGGGAGATAATGCCAAAAACATACTTGAGGACAATCAAATGAAAGTAATCCGCGGATGTAAAGGAAATATCGATGACCTTATCCAAGCTTATCTTGTAGGAAACGTATCCGACAATGGAGAAGGATGTCATCACAAGCATTCATCCCACGATTGTGGTTCAGCGCAAATCTCTACTCCCATTGTATTAGATAAAGCTTCGTTTTTATCCAAAGTTTTTAATTACGAAGCCCAAGCTGAAAAGTGGGTTTACGAGGGAGATAAACCTGCCATCATTGACTTTCATGCCACCTGGTGTGCCCCTTGTAAATCAGTGTCACCTATTTTAGAAGACCTTGCCAAAGAATATGCCGGTCAGCTTTATATTTATAAAATTGATATTGACCAAGAGCAAGAATTAGCCGCCGTTTTTGGAATACAAAGCGTTCCCACCTTTCTATTTATACCCTTAAACGATACCCCTAAAATGGCTTCAGGTGCACTTCCCAAAGAAAACTTTTTAAAAATTATTAAAGATTTAATATAAGAAAATGGAAAAGAAATATAAGTCATTAAGTTATATCCGTGAATTATATCAAGCTATTGTTGATTTCGAAATGGGATTTCAACAAATGTATGATATGACTTTTAATGAAGGTGTTGTATTATGTGCGTTGAAAAGAACTCCTTTATCCTCCGGAGAATTAGCGAAGGAATTGAAGCTATCCGCTTCCAATACTTCAAAAGTCATTAAATCTGTCGAAGACAAAGGATTTATTGAAAGATATATGGGACAAAAAGATCGCCGAAAAATGTATTTTTCCTTAACCGAAAGTGGAAAAGTAAAAGTCAATTCTTTAAAATGCGATGAATCCCAAATGCCTGCCAAATTGAGAGACATTCTTCGTGAAATTGAAAAATAAAAAAAATTAAAATTAATTATGAAACACATTATTATCGGTGGCGTTGCCGGCGGGGCAACGGCTGCTGCTCGAATTAGACGAAACGATGAATCTTGCGAGATTCTTCTTTTTGAAAAAGGGAAATATATCTCCTATGCCAATTGTGGTTTGCCCTATTACATAGGAGGTGTCATTAACGATAGAGAAAAACTTTTCCTTCAAACTCCTCAATCCTTTGGCACACGCTTTCATGTAGATGTAAGGGTTGAACAAGAAGTCATTGCTATCGACAGTACGCATAAAACCATTACGGTACGTAAAGCAAACGGAGATCAATACTCCGAAACTTACGATAAGTTGTTGCTATCACCGGGTGCGAAACCTTTTTCGCCTCCTATTCCGGGCATAGATGAAGAAGGAATTTTTACCCTCAGAAATGTCAGCGATACCGATGCCATCAAACAGTATATTCAAACACACGATATCAAAAAAGCTGTTATCGTAGGAGCCGGTTTTATCGGACTCGAAATGGCCGAAAATCTGCATCACATAGGTGCCGAAATTAGCATAGTCGAAAAACTTGAACAAGTAATGGCCCCCATGGATTATTCCATGGCCGCAATCATACATGAGCATCTCCAACTGAAAGGAGTAAATCTCTATTTGGGTAAATCTGTTACTGCTTTTCATCGCACTAACAATCAAATAGAAATCAGCCTCGATTCCAACGAAACCCTTAGCAGCGACATGGTTATTTTATCCATAGGGGTACGTCCCGAAACACAATTAGCCGTCGATGCCGGACTTAAAATTGGCGAAACCAAAGGAATATGGGTCGATGAATATTTGCAAACATCGCAAGAGGATATTTATGCTGTAGGCGATGCCATTGAATTTCCCCATCCTATTACCGGTAAACCCTGGCTTAATTATTTAGCCAATCCGGCCAACCGTCAAGGACGTTTGGTAGCCGATAATATGGTATTCGGCAACAAAGAAAAATACGAAGGAGCCATTGGAACTTCGATTGCTAAAGTGTTTGATATGACAGCCGCTGCTACCGGTCTTTCCGCAAAATATCTACGTAGTATGAACATCCCCTATAAAAGTTCTACTACTCACTCCGGTTCTCATGCAGGCTATTACCCCAATGCATTTAACATCACAATTAAAATTACCTTTCATCCGGAAACCGGACGTTTATACGGTGGACAATGCATCGGCATAGAAGGAATTGATAAAAGAATCGACCAATTGGCCCTACTGATTAAAACCGGGGGAAGCATTTATGATTTAATAAAACTCGAACATGCCTATGCCCCTCCTTTCTCTTCCGCTAAAGATCCTATAGCCATTGCCGGTTATGTAGCCCATAATATTATCAGTGGCAGAATGCCTGTTATTTATTGGAGAGATATTCTGAATACCGAGCCTTCTTCTTATACGTTAATAGATGTCAGAACTAAAGAAGAATTTAAATTAGGTGCTATCCCCAATGCCATTAACATTCCTGTTGACGATCTCCGCTCCCGTTTGAATGAAATACCAAGCGATAAACCCATTTATCTCTATTGTAAAATCGGATTAAGAGGCTATCTGGCTCAACAAATCCTAATAGGAAACGGCTTTAAAAATGTATATAATCTCGTAGGAGGTTATACGACTTTCAAACCTGCCACTACGGATTTCCTACATTGTCAGCCAAAGACTATCAAGAACAGCCCCCAATATGCAGCCAAACCGGCCGAAAGCATCCTGCTTAAAAACATCGTAAAAATCGATGCCTGTGGTTTACAATGCCCGGGACCTATTTTAAAATTAAAAAATAAAATTGACGAAATAAAGGAAGGCGAACGATTAGAAGTCGTTTCGACCGACCCGGGATTTTCTCGCGATGCAGAAGCCTGGTGTAATATGACCGGAAATACCTTGATATCAAACACCAATGAAAAAGGGAAGTACACCGTTATCGTCGAAAAAAACGCACCTAAAAATTGCACGGCGACAACATCTTGCGATGCCAAAGGAAAAACATTAATACTTTTCAGTCAGGAATTAGATAAAGCCTTGGCTACTTTCGTCTTGGCAAACGGTGCCGCTGCAACCGGTCAAAAAGTAACGATTTTCTTCACTTTCTGGGGCTTGAACGTTATTAAAAAAGTTGAAAAACCGAAAGTCAACAAAGATATCTTCGGAAAAATGTTTTCAATAATGTTGCCCTCCAGTTCACTCAAACTCAAACTTTCAAAATTCAATATGTTTGGCATGGGCAGCGCCATGATGCGCTACATTATGAAATCAAAAGGCATTGATTCACTGGAATCTTTACGTCAACAAGCATTGGATAACGGCGTTGAATTTATTGCATGCCAAATGTCAATGGATGTGATGGGGGTAAAAAAAGAAGAATTAATAGATAATGTTACCATCGGCGGCGTGGCCACCTACATGGAAAAAGCCGACCAAGCAAATATTAATTTATTTGTCTAGTTAGACATTTTGAAGATTTTAAATTTCATTAAATTAGCATATATGGTTGATAGATTTATGTACAAATAGTATATTTCCATTTTTGATAAAATTTTAATACTAAGATAGTTTAGGTAATTAGGACAAGTTCATATCTTTTTAAAACTAATCATTTTCATTATGCAAGTATACTAATTTTACATTATTGTCCGGTAAAAACACGTTATTAGTAACAGATTCTTCGGACATTAGTGAAACTTTATAAACTTGACAAATTTTCAACGTATTAACTCTCCGATATTCTTCTTTCAGTTTCGAACACTTCCAAATTTTCGGGCATATGTTGTATGAAATCAAAACGCAAAAAAGTGATATAAGAATGGAAGCCTTCTCGACCGGCAGCTCCGGGATTGATGTAAAGTAAGTGGTGGGTTTGATCATACTTGATACGTAAAATATGGGAATGACCGCATACAAAAATGGAAGGTTGATGGATATGTATCAAACGCAATGCACGAGGATTATATTTGTTAGGATAGCCTCCAATATGCGTCATCAATACTTTTGTTTCGTTTAGGTAAAATATTTCATTTTCTTTACATTGACTTCTTATTTCAGCACCATCGATATTACCGTGTACGGCACGTAAGGGTTTGAAGTTTTGCAATTGAATGAAGGTTTCTTTACGTCCAATATCGCCACAATGCCAGATTTCATCACAAGGGGCAAAAAAAGTAAATAGTTCAGGATGCAAAAAAGAGTGAGTGTCGGATAAAATACCTATTTTCATATGTCAAACTTATATTGTTTCATTAACCCAAAGCAGTGATCGCCTTGATATAAATCATACTAATACGCATTGGCAAAAGTACATGATTTTTTTATACTTTTGCGAATAATATATTTTATATATATCAATTATCAGCAACCCTACAACATCATGCATATGGATACAAACATACATATCAAAGAGGTTGAAAGCAAGAAAGATCTACAAACATTTATCCGCTTCCAACGATCATTATACAAAAATTGCCCCCATTATGTACCTCCTTTAGACCGGGAACAAAAAATGGCACTACAAAAACATCCGGCCCTATCGTTTTGCGAACGTAGGCTGTGGTTAGCCTATAAGGACTCGCAAGTAGTAGGTCGTATTGCCGGCATCATAAACCATAAATACAATGCCTTAAAAAATAAAAAGCGAATTCGTTTCGGATGGTTTGACATGATTAACGATGTATCGGTAGCCCACGCCCTTATAAGTGCCGTTGAAGACTGGGGCAGGCAAGAAAAGCTCAACGAAATCAGCGGGCCTTCCCGTTATTCGAATATGGAAAAACAAGGCATGCTTATCGACGGATTTGATGAAACACCCTCGGTTTCGGCCGAATATAATTATGCTTACTATCCGACTATAATTGAAGCCCTTGGATTTCATAAAGAAGTGGATTATATTCAATACAAAGTGAAAGTGAAAGAAGTGCCCGATAAAATCAAAAATTTAAATACCTACATCTCAAATAAATATAATATAAAAATAAAAGAATTTAAGCATAAAAAAGAATTAAAAACCTACGGAAAAGCATTGCTTAAAGCACTGAACGAAAGCTACGTAAACATTTATAATTTCATCCCTTTAAACGACGAAGAAATTGATTTTCATATAAAAAACAATCTTTATTTAATCCAAAAAGACTTGGTTAATGTGTTAGTAGACGAAAATAATAGCTTGGTTGGATTCAGTTTATGTGTGCCTTCTTTGACTACTGCCCTACAAAAAGCAAAAGGCTCACTATTCCCTTTTGGCTGGTATTACATTCAAAAAGCATTAAAGAAAAACACAAGGGTCGATATGTATCTAACCGGTGTGCTGCCCAAATGGTCCGGAAGTGGCATACACATAATGTATCACTGCAAATTAAACGAAATATTTATCCGAAAAGGATATCAATACGCCATCACCAACCAACAATTGGAATACAATAAAGCCAATCGTATCTGGGAAAAATACGATGCCGAATTATTGTTTACACGGCGATGTTACCTAAAAAATTTGTTTTTAAATGAATGAACCTACGGACTAATCAAAAAAAGCTAGCTTTCACAGGAGGATTTTTGGTTTTATTAAAAATATATTGTTGATAAAAAGTCCTTTTTTTTATGATTTTTGTTAGTAAGTACGTTAACTTTGTAGACAAAATTTCATCTTTTAACATAAAGACCGTTAAAATGCAACTAATCGATAGTAAGAAAATTAGATATGTAATTATCTTTGCTTTTATAGTATGTACCGGTATAAGTCATGCGCAAAAAAATAAAACATATTCCTTTCCCGACAGAGAATATAATTCGGCCATTGAATTATTTGCTTTAGAGCAATATGGTGCAGCCAAAGAAATGTTTAAACTTGTTTACGATGTCATTCCTCAAAAATACGACATTCGTAAGGAACAATCCCATTACTATATGGGAATTTGTGCTTGCTTACTGTATCATAAAGATGCCGAGACACTTATTTTATCATTTATGGAAGCCTATCCCGAAAATGCCTGCCTCGACAGATTATGGTTTCATTTAGGAAATTATTATTTCAATCAATCTTCTTACCGCAAAGCCTTACATACTTACGAAAAAATTGATCTTCGCTTGCTTCCTCATGAATGCATCAACGAGTATGAGTTTAAATTAGGATATGCTTATTTTACACACGAAAACTATAAAGAGGCCAAACCTCTCTTATCGAAAGCCAAAGAAAAAGACAGTCAATATACCTCCAAAGCTTTGTTTTACTATTCACACATTCAATACCTCGAAAACAATTACCATTCGGCACTCATGGGTTTTGAAAAATTAGCCCACGAACCCTCCTACAGCAGCATCGTTCCATTTTACATCTCACACATTTACTTTGCACTGGGCGACTATGAGAAAATCATACAACAAGCCGACGACTTATTAACCAAAAGCACACAAAAAAGATGGCCTGAAATAAATCGTATCATTGCCCAATCCCATTATCAATTAAAACAGTACGACAAAGCGATTCCGTATTTTACAGCCTATACCGAAAAAACAGCTGTACTCAGCTGCGATGATTTTTATGAAATCGGCATTTGCTATTATAAAAACAAACAATACGAACAAGCTATTGATCTTCTTACAAAATCCTTTTGTAAAGACAACGACAGCATCAATCAATATGTGTATTTTTCGTTAGGCGATTGCTACTTACAAACAAACCAAAAAGAATTTGCCTCCAATGCCTTTCTTTCTGCCTACGAACTAAGGAAAAATCCCATCATTATGGAAGATGCTTTATATGCCTATGCTAAACTACAATATGAGTTAACAAGCAATCCTTTTGTTCCTTCCATAGCAGCATTCGAAAAGTTTTTAAACGAATTTCCTCAATCCAATTATAAAAACGAAGCCGAACATTTTCTAAGCAGTATTTATTTGACAACCAAAAATTACAAAGCGGCTATTGCCTCATTGGATAAAATAGAACATAAAAGCATTACTTTACTGAAAGCCTACCAACGAGTACTGTATTATAGGGGCATCGAACTCTATAACAACAAAGCCTATCAAGAGGCGGAAAAACACTTTAATTTAGCCATAGAAAACAATTACAATCCCCTTATTTATGCCCAAAGCTTATATTGGAAAGGCGAAATATACTATCGAGATAAGGATTACGACCAAGCCATAAACTATTATAATCTTTTCCTCTCATCACGAAATGCCTCGCCTAAAACCGATGAATATGCCATGGCATATTACAACCTGGGCTATGCCCAATTTAAAAAGAAACAATATCCTTTGGCCTTAAAAAGCTTCTTATCCTTTTTCCAGGAAGATGTCAATCTATACGATAAGAAGATAATAGCCGATGCTTATAACCGCACCGGCGATTGTTATTATATGTCGTCCGCATTACAAAACGCCATCGAAGCCTATGATAAAGTCATAACCTTACAGTCATATGATGTGGATTACGCTTTATACCAGAAAGCACAATCGCAAGGCGGACTTCGTTTATACGATACTAAAATCGCTACACTCGAAACTTTATTGAAAGAATATCCCAAATCAAATTATAGTATCGATGCACACATCGAAATGGCAAATACCTATATGCTGACAGGGAACAATGCAAAAGCCGAAGAATGCTATGCAAATTTCATCCAAAACAATCCTTCCAGTCCACTTTTAAAAACCGCTTTATTAAAACTCGGCTTGATTTATTTCAATACCGAACAAGATGAGAAAGCATTGGATGTCTTTAAGAAAATCGTAAAAAATTATCCCAAATCAGAAGAAGCAGCGACTGCATTGAAAAATATAGAAACCATATATTCTACCGGTGGCAACATTGAAGAATTCTTTCTTTACGTAAAAAATGTTTCTTTCGCCAATATAACGGTCGAAAATCAAGATACAATCATGTATAATGCCGCTTCTGAAAAGTATTTCACCAAACAATTTGATGATGCCGCTAAAGGATTTACCGCTTATCTGGATCGTTTTCCCAAAGGAGTGTTTACCACTCAAGCTCATTTTTATAACGGAGAATGTGCCATGAGAAAATCCGATTTCGACAAAGCTTTGCTAAACTATGAATATGTGATTCAAAATCCCATGGATCCTTTTGAAATCACAGCTCTACAAAATGTCGCTGATATTTATTATCGAAAAGGAGACTATGAAAAATCCCTCACTTATTTTACATTATTACATAAAAAGACAACACTCCCCTCACAAAAAACACAAGCACTATTGGGAATAACACGTTCATCTTATTTCAATAAAGCTTATAGCAATGCCATGGCTATGTCGGAAATGCTTTTGGAAGAACCTAAAATAAGCACCGAACAAAAAGAGGAAGCACATCTCATCATTGCTCGCTCCGCTTTGGAATTAAATGATTTGAAAAAATCTCTTCAAGAATACACTTTATTGTCAAAATCATCCAAGCCCGATTATGCCTCCGAAGCTTTGTATTATATCGCTTACATCATTTACAAACAAGACAATCTGCTTGAAGCCGAGAAGAAAATCTTTGAAATCCTAACCAATATATCCAACGACTACTGGCTGGCTAAAAGCTATATCTTGTTAGGGGACATTTACCTACAAAAGGGAAATTCATTCCAAGCCAAACATACATATATGAGTATCATTGAAAATTACGACGGAGAAGACCTGCGCCAAATGGCAAAAGAAAAATATGATGCTATCATTCAACAAGAAGAAGCACTGGAAAAACAGCGAATCGAAGCCTTAAAACAAACGGAAGAAACAAAAACACCCGAAACCATAGAATAATTTATGACATATGAATCCATATAAGAAAATGCTAAGGCATATGAAAACATATCAAGCAATTATAATTTTAAGTACACTGATTGGCACTACGAATCTACTGGGACAATCTCAATACGATGTCGTGGTAAGTTCATCCTTTACTCCTTCCATCAAAGATGCTCAGGAGAAAATCATGAAAGCGGCCGTCTTTGTTGATACAACCAACATAGAAACGAAAGTAGAATATAATATTGAAGATTTGGTATATACTTTTGAGTACCGCCCCGAACCCATCAAAGCGCCTAAAGTAGGGAAAGACCAAATTACACGCTTATATCGAAATTACGTCAAAGCAGGTTTTGGATGGATGGAACCTTATGTAGAATTTAGTCATAGCAATCTACGATCAAAAAATTATGCCTATGGATTGAATGTGAAACACCATTCTTTCTTTGGTAAACTCAAAAGTTTCGGACCGGCTTCCTTCAGTCAATCCAACATTGATATGTATGGACAAATGTTTCTGAACAACTATATTATCAATGCCAATGTTGACTATCAACATCATTTCGTTCATAGTTACGGATATAATACCGATTCCTTGAAAAAAATATTCGGTATAAGCGATATATACTTTCCAAAAGCCAAAGAAATCGCCCGTCACTATCAAACAGCGCATGCCAATGTAAGTGCCATGAGTAATTACGGAACACGTTCTAACAAATTAACCCAAATCTATTCATTAGATTACGATTTCCTTTTCGACAATTTTTCATCCTATGAACATCAACTCCAAGCCAAAAGCACCTTGTTTCAAAAAATAAACATAGCCAGACTGGATATGGCAAAATTGGGAGGCAATATGGATGTGAATTATTATCATAACAAATGGGCACTTCAAGACATCAAAAAAGACCGTTGGTTGTTCAACCTCCGACCTAACTTACAATTTGCCTATCATAATTTCTCTTTCCGTATAGGATTTGATCTTGCCATGCGTTTACAAGACAGTGCTAAATTTGCTATTTATCCCAACATAGAAGCATTGTTAAATGTGGTCCCCAATATTTTGACTTTCTATGTAGGTGTTGATGGAGGCATGAAACACTACTCCTATCTTGAAAGCATGCGTTTAAATCCGTTTTTATCGGATTATCTCGACTTAGGATTCGTAAATCAACACATCCGTTTGTATGCCGGCACCAAAACCAACCTTTCTCATTCCTTATTTTTTGGAGCCGGAGCCTCCTTGTCGCTCAACGACGATATGCCATTTTTCTTTAACGACACATCCTCTCGTTTTTTGCTAAACGACACGGCCGTTAATTTATACAATACATTTTTATTGGTAAAAAGTCAATCCATACACACCAACGCTCACCTCAATTTGACCTATACGTATAAGAATATATTTAACATCGCTTTATCTTTCGAATACAACCTTTATTCCACTGATTCAATCAAGAAAGCATGGTATAAACCATTATTTATTAGTTCTTTGGAAGCAAATTATAATCTAAAAGATAAATTCTTGTTCTCTTTCGATTTCTATATACACAGCGGGGCCTATTATCCCTCCATGCAAGCTGATGCCAGCATCAAATCGGAAGTCATGAAGTCGGTATTCGACTTTAACATCGGCTGTGAATATCGTTGGAATAAACGTTTATCCTTTTTCTTAGACCTAAATAATTTTGCCGCTCAACGAAATTATTTTTATTACAACTATCCCTCTGAACGTATCAACTTCTTATTGGGCGTTAAATATATTTTCGGAGGAGAACTTACCAACTAAATAACATATAATTATGATAGCTTATATTACAGGTGCAAGCAGCGGTTTTGGTAAAGCCATTGCCCTCAAACTTGCCGAAAACAAGTATGACCTTATTATTACCGGCCGACGTGAACATTTATTACGTGCCTTAGAAAAGGAAATCAAAGAAACCTATCAACGCGACGTTCTCGTATTGGCCTATGATGTGAGGAACCGTCAACAAACGTTCCATATGAACGAAAACCTACCCGATAAATGGAAAGCAATCGATGTATTGGTAAACAATGCTGGATTAGCAGCCGGAATGGACCATATCCAAGAGGGCAATATCAACGACTGGGAACAAATGATCGATACCAATCTGAAAGGATTATTATACGTCACCCGCAGCATAGCTCCTTATATGGTGGCACGTAAAAAAGGACATATCTTTAACATAGGCTCCATTGCCGGAAAAGAAGTATATCCGAAAGGAAACGTATATTGTGCAACAAAATTTGCCGTGGATGCTCTTACCAAAGCCATGCGCATAGACATGCTACATTCAGGTATTAAAGTAACACAATTGGCCCCCGGTGCTGCCGAAACCGAATTCTCATTGGTTCGCTTTAAAAACGATAAAGAAGCCGCCGACAATGTATATAAAGGTTACACTCCGCTCTACGCCGACGATATTGCACATATCATTTCCTTTGTGCTATCACTCCCCGATCATGTGTGTATCAATGATATGGTCATTACTTGTAAAGCGCAAGCATCTGCCACACAATTCCATAAAGAGCTGTAATCTAAATTCCTATATTTTATAATACACGCCTACGCTACCTAAAAATAAGATTTATATTGCTTCCATAATCAAAAGGAAACATATTCGCTTTTTGTATTGTTTCATGTATATGATACGATTCAAATAATAGCTCTTTCAAAAATATAGGAGCTTTTCTGTTCTTTGTGGAAACTAAAAATAAAAGTGTAATTTTGCATTTATTTTCATTAAATACAAAAATCATGTTTGACAAAAACACCTATATTCAAAGACGTAATGCATTAAAAAAAACCGTAAAAGACGGCATTCTACTTTTTTTGGGAAACAACGAAGCTCCCATGAACTATCCATCAAACACTTATCATTACCGCCAAGATAGTCATTTTATATATTTTTTCGGAATACAATTGGATCATTTAGCGGCTGTAATCGATCTGGATGAAGATAAAGAAATTATTTTTGGGGATAATTATACCATCGACGATATCATATGGATGGGTAATCAACCAACCATCGAAGCATTGGCAGGGCAATGCGGAGTAACACACACTCAATCTTTGGCTAACTTAATTAACTATTTGCAAAAGGCTCAATCATCGGGTCGAAAAATTCATTATTTACCCCCTTATCGGGATGACAACAAAATATTTTTACATCATACCCTGGGTATTGCTTTTGATGCATTGAAACAAAAGGCTTCCATTGAATTTATCAAAGGGGTAGTTTCCTTACGTGAAGTAAAAGACGACGAAGAACTTCAAGAAATGGAAAAAGCCTGTAACCTGGGTGTCGATATGCATATGGCGGCCATGCGTTATTGCAAAGTCGGTAAATTGGAAAGAGAACTTTCGGGTATGATTGAAGGCATAGCTCTTTCGGGCGGAAACGGGGTTTCTTTTCCGGTTATATTATCTCAAAACGGCGAAACCTTACACAACCACAATCATGAACAAAAATTAGAAAATGGGCGCATGTTGTTGGTAGATGCCGGAGCCGAATTAAAAACAGGCTATTCTTCAGATTACACACGCAGTTTTCCCGTTTCGGGTAGATTCACTCAAAAACAAAAAGAAATTTACGAAATCGTATTGAAAGCTAATTTGGAAGCTATTGCTATGGCTAAACCCGGACTAAATTATTTCGACGTTCATTTACACGCTACTACGATTATCGCAAAAGGATTAACCCAGTTAGGTTTAATGAAAGGCAATGCCGAAGAGGCAGCAAAAGTGGGAGCTCATGCTTTATTTATGCCACACGGATTGGGGCATATGCTTGGATTGGATGTACACGATATGGAAGATCTGGGCGAAAACTATGTAGGTTATACCGAATACATACAACGCAGTAGCATCTTCGGTCATGGCAGTTTACGTTGCGGCAAAACATTGAAAAAAGGATTTGTCTTAACGGTTGAACCCGGCATATACTTTATCCCACAATTAATCAGCATATGGGAAAAAGAAAATAAATTCGTGGAATATATTAATTACGATAAAGTAAAATCATATATAGGTTTTGGCGGCATCAGAATTGAAGACGACATCGTCATTACCGATACGGCTTGTCGCGTCATCGGACGACCTCTCCCTAAAAAGGTAACCGAAATAGAATCTCTTATGAATCTATCCTAAGATATAGATTCTAAAACTAATAGAGATACAAAAACAACAAGCGCAAAACGTATGGATGTTACCTCAATCATTTTTATTGCCATCGGATTAGCCATGGATAGTTTTGCTGTGAGCATTTCTATTGGCAGCTGTTCTTCCTTATTTCGCTACAAACAAGCCTTCTTAACCGCTTTTATCATGGGAGCCTTTCAAGCTCTTATGCCTGTAGTAGGATGGGCATTAGCTTTCCACTTTGCTGAATCTATTTCCGATTTCGACCACTGGATCGCTTTTATCCTTTTATCCTATTTAGGTGGTAAAATGATATATGAATCGTTTCAGAAAAAAGATAAACCTTGCATTATCTTTTCATTAAAAACATTACTTATACTGGGAATTGCTACCAGTATCGATGCTTTAGCCATTGGAATTAGTTTTGCTTTTCTGAATATAAATATTATCTTACCGGTGATTATTATCGGACTCATTGCTTTCTTGTTTTCTTTTGCTGCTGTCTTTATCGGATTTCGTTTTGGTAAATTGAAAATCATGAGAGTTGAACTCATTGGAGGCCTCATATTGATAGCTATTGGCACTAAAATACTGATAGAACATATGTTTTAAGCCTTGTAATCAAATCAACATGCAGCAATATAGAAGTTATGTATTACCGTTTGCTATTATATTGGGACTCTTGTTTCATTCCTATATTATCTTACTGTCGAGCGCTGTTCCAATTTTAATATTCTTGATGTTATTTTTTACCTATAGTTCTATCCACGTGAGCAAAATGCGGATTGGCAATTTTGACTTGTATTTACTTCTTTTTCAATTAGTAGCAAGTATTCTATCTTATATTTTGTTATACACTTTCGACCATGAACTTGCACAAGGAGCTTTGGTATGTATATTAGCCCCAACAGCAACTTCAGCCGTTGTCATTGCCGTCATGTTGGGAGGCAACCTAACCACTATGGGAGTATACACTTTATTAAGTAATTTGGTTGTTGCTTTTATGGCTCCTATCTATTTTTCGTTCATAGGAGGCTGCGCAAAACTATCTTTTTGGGAATCGTTCGGATTGATATTTGCAAAAATAGCTCCGGTATTAATACTCCCGTTTATTTTAGCCGTAAGCATTCAAAAGTTCTCTCCTACACTAAATACCAAAATCTTAAAATTGCAATTTATTTCGTTTTATTTATGGGCATTGGCATTGACCGTCGTCATTGCAAAAATCATTAATTTCATTTTAAATCAACAAGGAATTAGCCTTTGGTTTATGATAGGCGCCGGTATATTAGCCCTGATCATATGTATTATACAATTCGCATTGGGTAAATATATCGGCAATCGTTACGGAGATAAAGTTGCAGGTGGTCAATCTTTGGGACAAAAAAATACCGTTTTAGCCATTTGGATGTCCCAAACCTATTTGAATCCCATAAGTTCAATCATTCCAGCCATCTATGTGATATTACAAAATGTATATAACAGTTATCAACTTTGGAAACAAGACACTAACCACCGTAAACAGCATGGATAAGTACTATCTTATCATCGTTTTGTAAAATGGTGTTTTCCCATTCCACGCGGGCTATCACTTTATTATTGATTGCAACCGCCAAGCGTTTATCTTCTTCCCGATGTAAAATTTTCATTAAATCCATAAGCGAAGAAGCCACTTCGATTTGTTGTTCACGATTATTCACAAACACTTGTATCATACATTCCTTTTTTTAATAATTTTTAATTTTTGAGGATTAAAACCATGATTTAACGGCCCGTGTCCATGCCCCAAAACAAGATCCTTTCCTTGCATAATAGCCATAAAGACATATTTTTTCGCTAAATCTACTGCTTCAGGCAATGCATATCCTAAGGCTAAATAACTGGCTATTGCCGACGACAGGGTACAACCTGTACCATGTAAATTATTGGTTTCTATATAATCTGAACTAAACGTAAGCGGATTTTCATCTCCTTGTATCCATAGCACATCCGTCATGCTCTTTGTTTTTAAATGCCCCCCTTTTACCAATACAGCCTTACAACCGTAAGACAGAAGGTCATAAGCTGCCTGTTTCATCTCATCAACTGTTTCTAAAGATTTGTTTACAAGCAAAGAAGCTTCTTTTAAATTGGGAGTAATGATTGTAGAAAGTGGAAATAAGTTTTTCTTCATACTTTCAATCGTTGAATGTTGTATGAGAGAATCTCCGCTTGTAGCCACCATGACCGGATCAAGCACAATATATTTTGGCTTATATGTTAGCAAAGCTTGCGTCAACACCTCCACAACTTCCGGACTATGTAACATACCGATTTTAACAGCGTCGATGTGAAAATCATCCATGACCGCTTGCAATTGCTGTCGAAAAACATCCATCGTTACCGACTGAATGCCTTTGACTCCTAAGGTGTTTTGAGCGGTAATCGCCGTGATGACTGTAGCAGCATAAAGCCCTAAGGAAGAGATGGTTTTTATATCCGCTTGAATGCCCGCTCCACCTCCGCTATCCGAACCGGCAACACTGACTACTACAGGATATGTTTTCATTTTTTTACCTTAATAATTTCTTCTTGTATTTTGATGGTTTCTTCATGCAAAACCTCCATGAGTTTTTGCATAAAATCCTTATTTAAATGCCAATAATCACTTTGTTGCAATACGTGATCAATAACTTCTTGCCAACGATTAATTTGCAACAAAGAAATATTCTTCTCTTTTTTGTAGTATGCAATCTTCTCCACAATTTCCAAACGTCTGGCCAGGAGTGCGCATAAATCTTTATCCAGCTCATCAATCATATCACGGTATGTTTTCAACTGTTTGTCTTTTTTTTCTGTCAGAGAAGGAATGCGTAATTGTGTGATTAAATTAAAGAATTCAGTCGGTTTTAGTTGTTGACTTCTATCACTCAAAGCCTGAGTAGGATCAACATGCACTTCAATCATCAAGCCATTTACATCCATATACAAAGCTTTTTGAGCAATTTCGAAAATAAAATCCTTATTTCCTGCCATGTGGCTTGGATCGCAGAGCATGGGGATTTCGGGATGCCGGCGTTTGAATTCTATGGGAATATTCCATAAAGGATTGTTTCTATATATGGAATGTTCATAGGTAGAAAATCCTCTGTGTATGGAAGCCATTTTTTTTATTCCGGCTTTGGCCAAGCGCTCAAAAGCTCCTATCCATAAATGTAAATCGGGCGAAATAGGATTTTTAATCATGATGCTAACATCACTGCCTTTAGCAGTATCGGCTATAGCCTGTACCATGAAAGGATTAACGCTCGTTCGTGCACCTATCCAAAAATACCGTATATTATGTTTTAAAGCGATTTCGAGATGTTGAGGTATGGCTATTTCAATACAAGTCGGGATATGATAGCTTTGTTCAACCTCTTGCAACCAGGATAAAGCTTGTTCCCCACACCCTTCAAAACTATGAGGTGATGAACGAGGCTTCCATACGCCACAACGAAACAAGGATATCATGGGTTTTTCCGAAAGCTGAAGAGCAGTCTCTAACACCTGCTCTCGCGATTCGGCACTGCATGGCCCTGCTATAAGTAAGGGTGTGTAGTTTTGTGATGATACTAACGGTTGAATGTCAAACATACCTTTTAATTATCAGAATTTTGATGCCTGTATACAGAATTAGTACTGCTCTGCAAAAGTAATCTTTATTTCAAAACAAAAAAATGAAACCTACCTTATTTAGGTGCCTTTCTATGGACAAAAAGAGGGTTTTTATTAACATAATACTGTGAAATACTTTTGTAAAGATATTTTCATAATGTAATAAGGTTATATAATTTTGTAACATTATAAAACGACATGTATAAAAATATAAAACAAATAGTATATTTCATACTAGTTGTCTGTCTATCATTAGGCAGCAGCCATACTTTATGGAGTCAAACCAGTAAAGAAGCCCTAACCAAAGAAAAAAAACAACTCGAAAAAGAACTAGCACAACAAAAAAAACTCTTAGAAGAAACCCGTCGAAACAAAACAGCCTCCCTGCGGGAAATTCAATTAATCACTAATCAAATAAAAAACAGGGAAAAGCTTATTCAAACCATCAACGAAGAACTTTCCTATATAGACGTCGAAATAGAGGAAGTAACCAAAGAAATTACCCAATTACAAACTAAACTCGATGAATTGATTGATGCCTATAGAAAAGCAATCTACATAGCCTATAAACACCGAAACATGCTTGACAAAGCAAATTTCATTATATCCTCGGAAAACATTCATCAAGCGGTAAAACGCATGCGCTATTTACAAGAATATTCCAATGCACTCAATCGCCATGTCTTAATTATTCAACAAACACAAGCAACCAAGAAAGAAAAAGAAAAAGTGTTGATGCAAAACAAACAAGAAAAAATGAACCTCTTGGAGCATAAAAACCAAGAAAAAACAAACTTAGTAAAACAACAACGGGACAAAGATCAAGTAGTATCAACCTTAAAAAAGAAAGAAAGTCAGATAAATACAGAAATCAATCGTAAAATCAAACGTCAAAAAGCCATTGATAATCAGATAGCCAAAATCATTGAAGCCGAATTAGCCAAAGCCAAAAAATCGGTTTCTCCAAAAGTAGAAGCAGCCAATGTAGCATTGTCGGCCGACTTTGCAAATAATCAGGGAAAGCTCCCATGGCCTGTCGATAAAGGAAATATCATTACAAACTTTGGCACTTACTCTCATCCGGAAGTATCATCGGTATTGATAACAAATAATGGCATTAACATTTTAACAGATAGAGCCGCCTCCGTACGTTCCATTTTCAACGGAAAAGTATCGACCGTGAGTATCATTGACGGAGCAAATGTGGTTATTATTAGCCACGGTGCTTATCTAACCGTATATAGTAATTTAGGAAGCGTCTGTGTAAAGCCCGGCGATGTAGTCAGCACCCGACAAGTTATCGGAAACATGAAATCAGATCCTAACGACAGCAAAGCGGAACTGCATTTTGAAATACGCAAAGAACGTACACCCCTTAATCCAACTTCCTGGATTAAACAATAAGGGTTAAATCACATTCATATAATTTTTTACCTCTATTTTTATAATTTTTTTGTTCTTATCACGTTGTTTTGTATATTTCTTAAAATTCAAACAACATGGCTCTAACCTTAGAGAACATCCTTTTAATTGGCTCTATATTATTATTTATAAGTTTATTAGCAGGTAAAACAGGATACAAATTAGGAGTCCCTACTTTGTTGCTATTCCTTTTGTTGGGCATGATTACCGGTACAGATGGATTAGGAATAGAAGTAAACAATCCAAATTCAGCATTAGCGATAGGGACGGTTGCCTTGTGCAGCATTTTGTTTTCCGGTGGAATGGACACTCACTTAAACGACATCAAACCCATAGCCGCACAAGGAGTGGTTTTGGCCACCTTAGGAGTTTTGTTGACAGCTTTTTTTGTCGGAGGATTCATATATATTATTAGCAACTATTTTTCTATAGGCATTCATTTCACTTTTCTAGAGTCTATGCTCCTGGCATCGATTATGTCATCGACCGATTCAGCTTCGGTATTTTCCATACTAAGGGCTAAAAGCTTACGATTAAAACATAATTTAAAACCTACCTTAGAATTGGAAAGTGGAAGTAACGATCCCATGGCCTTCATGCTTACTATTGTTTTCATTCAACTTATTCAAAGCCCTTTAGCACATAGTATAGGTCATGCCGTACTAGACTTTTTTATGCAAATGTCTATCGGTGCCTTGGGAGGATATGCTTTGGGCAAAATCTCCATATGGATTATCAATAGAATTGAACTCTTCAACGATTCTTTGTATTTGGTATTTATCGTTGCATGTGCCTTCTTCATTTATTCATTTATAAATTTCATACATGGAAATGGATTTTTAGCGGTATATGTCGGTGGATTGATTATTGGAAATCATAAATTCGTACACAAAAAATCTATTATTAAATTCTTCGACGGCTTAACATGGTTAGCCCAAATCGTTTTGTTTTTGACCTTAGGATTATTGGTGAATCCCACTGAATTATTAAATCCGGAGGTATTTATCACCGGTCTGTTGGTAGGATTCTTCATGATTATTTTTGGCCGACCTTTATCTGTCTTGATATCCTTATTGCCCTTTCGGAAAATCCCATTCAATGCACGCATGTATATTTCTTGGGTAGGATTAAGAGGAGCCGTTCCCATCGTATTTGCCATGTACCCTTGGATTGCAGGCTTAGAGAATGCAAAATTAATTTTCAATATTGTCTTTTTTATCACCATCATATCTTTAATCGTACAAGGAACAAGCGTGCCTTCTATGGCAAAAGTACTCCGAATTTTCGATCGCACAAAAGTGCCTAAACCCATTGATTTCCTCGATACAGACTTCTCTGATGCCACCAAATCCAGTTCTTGCGAAATTATTATTGATGAAAATGTATTGAAATTAGGTCATCGCATCATGGATATACCCTTCCCCGAAAAAACACTGGTAGTGATGCTTAAACGTGGAGAACATTATTTTATCCCTAACGGGAAAACAGAACTACATAAAGACGACAAACTTCTCATCATCACCGACGATAGAGATGCTGTATTAGAAACTTATCGACAGATAGGATTACAAAATGAGATTCCTCCTTTAGATTAAGGTTTTGATTAATAAGCTTTTTATGGCTAAATCAACTGTTTATAATATCCTCTTAATCCTTTTGGTATTAACCGGATTTATGAATATACATTCTACAAAAGCTCAATCACTTTCTAATCAAGGCGTGAAACACATCGTTTTTGAATCGGATACTTTATACATAGATTCTTTGTCAATTGTACCCGGCAGCTTCCAAATAATGGAATTAGATACAAATGACTATGTGTTATATGAATCGAAAGCTTTATTGATTTTAAAAAATAAATCTTACATCGGCAAACCTCTCCTGATAACCTACCGGCGACTGCCCTATCGTATTCATAAAACATTTGTGCATAAGGATACAAGCATGATTGAGGCTGATTTATATGATCCGGTAAATCCATTTATGGTAAACGAGATAGGCAATGACCCGTTATTACAATTTTCGGATGCTTCTCTGCAAAGTTCAGGTAGTTTATCCCGAGGCATTTCGATAGGAAATAATCAAGACATGGGCATACAATCCAATTTAAACTTGCAATTAGCCGGCAAGCTTTCTGAAGAAGTAGAAATTCTAGCTAACATCACCGACCAAAACATCCCTTTTCAACCGGAAGGAAATACGCGACAGATTCAGGAATTCGATAAAATTTTTATCCAACTTAACTACAAAGATCGCCTTACTTTGTGGGCCGGCGACATTGAAGACAAATCAAAAGGAAGCTATTTTATGCGTTTTACTAAAAAAGGACAAGGCTTAATGGGCGACGTCTTTGCCACATCTGAAACAAAAAAGAAAGATACCCTATCCTATCACGTACACTTCAGCGGGGCCGTGGCTAAAGGAAACTTTCGCAGACAGTCTCTGCTTGCCATTGAAGGGAATCAAGGCCCCTATCAACTCTATGGAGAAAATCAAGAGAGTTTTATTATTATCCTTTCCGGTTCGGAACGTATATATATTGATGGCAAATTGTTAACACGGGGACAAGATGCCGATTATGTCATTAATTATAATTCGGGAGAAATCACCTTTACAGCTAAACAACCCATCACCAAAGACAAACGTATCGTAGCCGAATTCGAATACTCCGACCAAAACTATATACGCACTTTATCACATATAGGGACTGAAATCAATCATGAAAAGTGGAATGCTTATTTTCACTTTTACAATGAACAAGATATGAAATACCAATCTAATCAATTAGACTTAAATAACGAGAACATCACCTTTTTAAAACAAATAGGCAATCAGATTAACAATGCCTATTATCCGTATATGGACAGCGTGGGATTTCAAGCTCATGAGGTAATGTATAAACAAGTCGATACCTTGATTAATGGCATATTATACGATTCTGTATACGTTTATTCCACCCATCCCGACAGTGCGGTGTATCGTTTAAAATTTACCTTGGTCGGCGAAGGCAAAGGAAATTATGTTCTCACCCAATCTTCTGTAAACGGTAGGGTTTATGCTTGGGTAGCACCGATAAACAACCAAGCACAAGGAAATTATGAACCAATTATCTTGTTAATTACACCCAAACGTACACAAATGTATAATGCCGGTTTTAATTATACTTTCGCTAAAAACACTTCCATACATTTCGAAACAGCCCTCTCTAATAACGACCTTAACACCTTTTCACACATAGGCAATACACAAAACATAGGCTTGGGAATGCGTTTGGCTTTAAAAAACACTCTTTTATTTCCTGCTAAAAATAAACTCTTACCCATAGAAAAAAGATGGAAACTCCACTCTTCCTTATATTATGAAACCAAAAACAAATGGTTCGATTATATTGAAAACTACCGTGATGTAGAATTTGTCCGTAATTTCAATCTGGCAGATTCCATGCTGCATGCCACGGAACATTATTGCGGTATCAATTTTACTTTTTCACAGCTCAAAACAGGACATATCGGATGGACAAGCAATGTGTTTTTTATCCCGGAATACAAATGGCACGCCATTCAAAACCAACTTATCAGCAATTTAAGGCTAAAAGCTTATATCCTACAGATTGATGCCTCACTCTTACATACAACATCACTGAACGATAAATCGGTGTTCTTGAAGCATCGAGAAGTCGTTAGCCGTAGGTTCCCCTATTTCGAAATCGGGTTACAGGAACAAATGGAATACAATCAATTCACTCATCAGGATACAATCTCGGCTATGAGTCACGCATTTAATGAAATCGCATTGTTTATAAAGCAAAACGATAGTCTAAGCCGCAACTTTAAATATATATTGCAGTACAGCAACCGTATAGACCATGCTGTCATCAACGAGCACTTCGGGGTTTCGGCCATAGCCAATCATCTAACAGCAGGCATAGACTTTTTGAAATATGCCAACCATCCCTTGCGTTTTACTTTATCATATAGAAATTTACACTATAAAGACAGCTTAGCCGTCACACAAGCACCCGAAAATACTTTGCTGGCAAACGTGGATTATCAAGGTCAATTCTTGAATGGAGCCCTGGTTTTGGGGGTGTTCTATGAATTAGGCTCGGGCATGGAACAGAAAAATGCTTACACCTATATTAAAGTTGCCAATCAACAGGGCAGATATCAATGGATAGATTACAACGGGAACGGTATAGAAGAATTAGATGAATTTGAAATAGCTATTTACAAAGATCAAGCAAATTATGTACGCATATGGCTAATTTCCAACGAATATATCAAAACATATACAAATAAACTCACTCAAAACCTGCATCTCCGTCCGGCAGCCATTTGGTATAATAAAAAAGGATTTAAAAAATTTATGTCTCGTTTTTCCAACCAAACAACCTATCAAACCCAGTTAAAACAAACTGCTTCTGATTTTATTTCAACCATGAATCCTTTTTATTCGAATTTGAACGATACTTCCTTGGTATCTACCATGATGCATTTCAGAAATGCTTTTTCATTCAATCAGAGCGATGCCATATGGGGCTTAGACCTTATTTATACCCAAAGCAAAAATAAAATATTAAGTGTTAACGGATTCGAATCTGCAGAGGGTAAAGAATGGCAATTTTCCGGACGTTGGCGAATCATCCCTGATGTTACCTTAAAACTCACCTATTACCATGCCCTGAATGGGAAAAACACCGTATACTTCGCACTTAAAAATTACCGTATATTGAGCAATACATTGGAACCCATCCTAAGCTATCAATATAACAATCGCTTAACGACTAGTATTACCTATGCATATATACAAAAAATAAACACCTTAGGTGTTGAACGAAGTTTTACGCATAAACTGTCAACCGAAGTCAATTATCGCATGCCCAAACGAGGCTCTTTCCTCACACAACTCAGCTATTATCACATCCGATATAAAGGAGAAACTTCCGCTCCGGCTGCTTTTGAAATGCTCCAAACATTACAAAACGGACACAATGGAGTGTGTAACATCACCTATCAAACCACTTTACTTAAAAACTTGCAGTTAAATGTTATGTATGAAGGAAGAATCTCATCAAACCTTCCGATGATACATAGCGGAAGCCTCGAAATAAGAGCCTATTTTTAAACCCAGTTTAATCAGCTCCGAAAATTTTCAACTACGACTCGAACATAAAAATTCGATTCCGATTTGGATTACTGACTTCTTTAAGGTATTTCTATATTTTGTTAATGCAAATACGGGTTATGCAGCCGGATTTGATGTAGACAATGATGCTGTTTTAATGAAAACTACCGATGGGGGTGAAAATTGGGTATCGAAAACATCAGGAATCGGTGGTTATCTTAATTCCGTGTATTTTCTGAACGCTGATACTGGTTATGTCGTTGGATTTAATGATTTTAATTCTTCAGGCATTATTTATAAAACTGTTAACGGGGGAAATAATTGGACATTACAAAAAAGTATGGAAGAAACATACTTATGGGATGTGAAATTTCCCGAGACGAACATAGGATATGCGGTCGGTTCCAATGAAAACGGCAACGGATTAATATTAAAGACGATAGATGGTGGACTTAATTGGGTTCAACAAAATTGTGAAAGTGATGAGGAACTCTTATCCGTTTGTTTTGTTAATAAAAACATAGGTTATACGGTAGGTTATGAATCGAAGGTTTTTAAAACCACCAACGGTGGGGGAGCTCCTGATAACATCCAATCCCATATGGAAGAAGCCATAAATATATATCCCAATCCTGCAAGTAATCAATTAACGATAGAAAATACAAACTCTCTGATTCGAAGCATCCGACTCTACGACCTCTCTGGAAAAACCATACAAAAGGTATCGAATATTAACCAATATCAAATTACCATTCCCTTATCCGAAGTTCAGCAAGGACTTTACTTCATCAGTGTTACTTGCGATGAAGGTGTTTTAACAAAGAAGGTGATTGTTCGATAAAACATTTAAGTTTTCATTCTCAATTTCAATGCCGAAAAAATGGTGTCGGGATTGAGATGAAATACACTGGCCATTTCACCGGCCATGCAATAACCGCAGTATTCACAGATATTCAAAGCCTCGAGCGGACAGCCTTCCACACGAGTCTTGTCGGGAAGTATAAAATTCGTTATCCAGCAGTATTTCTTAAATATATTGGTTTTCATCTTCTTTAATCCAGAAACGGAATTCATAACGGGATATCCGGCTTTCTTCATACCTATGATAAGGTCGATTACTTCCTTTCGTTTGTTCCAATCTAAAAACAAAGGGTCGGGTGCTAAGGAAGAAGGGGTATAAAAATTCAAGGAGATGGAATGTATATGTGGATTTTCTTTGGTAAAACGAATGGTTTCTTCTACAGAATTATAATTCTTGCTATTAATAACCATATTTACACTTAAAGCTTTCTGTTTGCTTTCAGCTATATTTTTACACAAACGCTCGAAAACTCCTTTTCCGCGTATTTCATCGTGATAGGCTCCCAAACCGTCGAGGCTTACCCATATGGAATCGGCTTTCAGGTGGGTAAAGGTAAATTGTGCGTTGGTGGTAACGGTAGTAGAAAAGAAACCGATTTCTTTTGCCAAATCTATTAAATCGTTGATATTGTATTGGCCGTCATTCCACATCATGGGTTCACCCCCCTCAAAATCAACGAAACGAGAACCTAAACGGTGGGAATACCTTAATTCATCTTCGATTTCTTTATAGGTTTTCCGCCGGGGTTGGGCATGATTGTATACCGCACAATGTTTACAGGATAAATTACATTCGTCGGTAATAAAAAGAACGGTCTGCAAAGGACGTTTTCTTCCGAAAAACCTCGCTTTTATATACCAAAATCCCAAATAAATCAATTGTTTCATCTTATAAATATATATGTTGCAAAGGTAGTAAATAAATAAAACATAGCAGGTGTAAAACGAAAACGATTCAATATGTAGATATCAAATTTTGTGTAAATTTGCACAAATTTATTTGAAATTATGAATTAAAACGAACGCACTATGTTTTCGTGGAGTAAATATCCCTTTTTAAGGATATTTAGTATGTATGTTTGTGGTATTCTACTTGCTTTTACGTTTTGTAGAACACTCACGATTCCCCCATTTGCCGGTATCATTATTAGCCTGAGTGGTTTATGTTTACTGTTATTGTTTCATACTAAAACATCCTATAAACATCGATTTCGTTACGGGTTCCTTCTTTACATACTTATGGTTTGGATGGGATATCATAATACGCAAACGTGTATCCATCATTGCCTTCCGCCTTCCTCTTTCGGGGAAACTACACACAAAGTGGCCATCCTAACCCAAGTAAAAGAAATCCCGTTCTTAAAAGAAAATTCGATTAAATTATGCCTGAATGTTGAACATTATAACATTGATACAACATGGCATCTTGCTAACTTTTCAATGATTATATATGTACAGCGCGACGAAGATGCTGAAAATCTGCAGTATGGCGACCGCGTGCTCTTTTACGTAGATCCAAACTTTATTCATTCGCCTAAAAATCCGGAAGAGTTTAACTATAAGCGCTATTTAGCCACTAAAAATATATATTTACATGCCTATGCTTCGAAAAATGATTGGCAACTCCTCAGTCGTAAACACGGCAATCGATTAAAATATCACGCAGCACAACTTCAAAAAAAAATGTTACACATACTGGATAGCAGCCTTCTTCAACACGATGAAAAGGCAATCATTGCAGCTATTTTACTAGGAGCTGACGATAAAATGGATGCCGAACTAATACAATCTTTTACAACTGCAGGACTGAATCATGTGTTATGTGTATCGGGTTTACATGTCGGTATAATCTATATGATATTTAACTATCTGCTATTTTTTTTACGTAAAAACAGAGGACAAAAGACTGTTAAAGCTTGCCTAATCTTAGGTATAATTTGGTTTTATGCTTGTCTGACAGGTTTATCTCCATCTGTGATTAGATCAGCAAGTATGTTTAGTTTTTTTACATTCGCTCAAATTATTCAAAGAAAAGCAAATACATACAACAGTTTATTATCATCACTCGTACTCCTTACCTTAGGCAATCCTTTGGTTATTTTTGATATGGGCTTGCAATTATCTTATTTAGCGGTGTTTGGCATACTCTATCTACACAGTACAATCAGCACAATTTTGCCAATAAAAAACAAAGTTCTAAGCTATTTTTGGAATATAATTGGCGTATCCATAGCCGCTCAACTGTTTACATTTCCCCTATCGATATATTATTTTCATCAATTTCCTACTTATTTCCTATTAGCTAATCCGTCCATTATTTGTATTATCCCGATTCTCATTGGAATGAGTATACTATTGTCGGTATTTTCTTTCTGGCCGTGGGCCTATGATGGGTTGGCAAAACTGTTACATATATTGCTTTCTTATATGAATACTTTGATTCATACGATAGAATTATTTCCTTTTGCGAGTTTGCAAATATATCTATCCTTTGGGCAAATGCTTTGTTTATACCTAATAATTATTGTCTTTTTATCCGGTATATGGTATAAAAATAAAACAGCATTAGGCATAGTTTTAAGCGGATTGATAGTCTTTTCTACCGTGGACCTTATACAATATACTATTAATCTACGTCATAAAGAAATTATTTTTTACTCTCTCCCTGAAGGGATACTTATCGACTGTATAGACGGACAACATTGCTACGTAATGGGTGATAGTTTGGCCTTGACACATAAAAAAAACATGAATTATCATGTACAAAACCATCGCATCAAACATCGTATTAAAAGTTACACCCCTATAAACTCCCATACTGAAAGTAAGATTTATTGGAAATTCAACAACTTTATCTCCTTTGGAGGAAAAAATATCTTAATTATTAATGATAAAATCTATCAAATAAATTACGATAGTACTTCTCTAAAGATCAACTATCTACTTATTGATGATAATCCGTCTATACAAATAAAAAAGTTATCAAGCTATATTAACCCTGAATGCATTATCTTTAGCCCTCGTAATTCGGCTTATCGCATACAAGCTTGGGAAAAAGAATGCATGGCACTGCATCAAGCGTTTCATTCCTTACAACAAGGAGCATTAAAAATCCCTCTTGAGCAGCCATAAAAAAAGGAACCATTCTTTCGAATGATTCCCAAACAAACAAATTATACAAACCTAATTTTTATGAGTCTTTATTTTCTCTATATATATTTACAATAACCTTGCCAAACAAAGCTTTTTTCAAAAACAACTTTTAATTATTCAATCGTCATAATCTGCACTATTCAAATTGTTTAAAAAATATTTTAATTATTTTTAAGTTTATTATTGGCAAAACACATCCAAATAGACCGGCAAATGATCCGAAAACCCCTGCTGAAATTTCATGCCATGATAGCTTCGATAGGGTTTCACTCCCATATATTTCTCATCCGTTTGAAGCAAAAAGGGGGCATCAAAAATTAGTGCTTTTCTTTTGATTTGCCATGCATTCTGCTTTGATAACATAGCAGACGAAACCATAATTTGGTCGAATATACTCCAATGTTGAGCATATTTATGCGTACCTATATTATTTTGTGAAACATAAGGATACATCATATTTAACAATTCATTCGTCCTTAAAGAATCGGGATGAAAGCGTATTTTTAAATAGGTAGATACACTTTCATCGCGAGGTTCGTCGTTAAAATCGCCCATGACAACAATGGCCGCATGCGGATTCATAAGCAAGATGGAGTTCAAATGTGAATACAATAATTTGGCTACATTTATTCTTTTTATTTGACTTTCTGCATACCCGGAATAACGGGAAGGCCAATGATTCACAAACAAGTGTAAAGTATCCTTTCGTTTATGAGGCAACACTCCCTTGATGTATAGAATATCTCGTGTAGGTATCGGCCTTAAAAAAGTATCAACAACGGCTATGGCTTGCGTATATACGATGTCGAACTTATCGGGACGATACAATAAAGCAACATCAATGCCTCTTTCATCTGGCGAATCGAAATGTATGTATGCATAGGTATAACTTGCTAAGGGAGAATCATACACTAACTTCTTGATTACATTTTCATTTTCTACTTCGCACACGCCTACTAATTCAGGCGCTTCCCACCCTCCCATGGCTAATATGACTTTTGCCAACTGAGCTATTTTGATATGTAACCTACTTTTATACCAACGCCTAATTCCATCGGGCGTAAACTCATCATCCATAGTTAAACTATCGTTCTCAGGATCAAACAAGTTTTCGAGATTATAAAAACACAAACGCAAGGTATTTTTGTTTCTTTCCCTGTCGTCGAAATCTGTTTGTGCCAAGGAAATGGGAAATACTATGGCAACAAGTACCGTAATTAATATGATTTGCAGTTTCTCCTTTTTCATGTTTTAAAATTTCAAAGTTTTGGCAAAAGTAGTCAATTTTTATTATTCGGAAAATCTCTATTTTGAAAATCTCCATAATCCGATAATGATAAAACGAATCTTCTATATGATCAGCAGCTTATAATTACTCTTTTAGTAGGGATCGACATCTATTTGAATACGTACCGATGTAAATACAGCCTTGTCTTTTATTTGCTTAATCATAGTTTTCGCTGTAAGTAATGATTTGGAAAGAGGAATTTTTATAATGATGTCCTTTTGATACAGATTTTTTATTTTAATGATAGGAGGGTATTCAGGACCAAGGACATGATTAGGAAATGTTTTTTTTAAATCTCCTGCCATTATGCCGGATAGTTTATCAAGCACAACTTGGTTTTTATGTTTTAAGGTAATTTTAATCAATCGACACAAAGGCGGATAATGAAATTTGTTTCTTTCCTCTATGCTATTATAAAACAAGCTTTGATAGTCATTGCATAAAACAAGTTGAAAAATAGGATGGTTGGGATTAAACGTTTGGATGAGTACATGTCCTTGTTTGTTTTTTCTTCCAGCTCTCCCACTAACTTGTGACAACATTTGAAAAGCCCGCTCAAAAGAACGGAAATCAGGATAATACAACATATTATCAGCATTGAGAATACCTACTGTACTTACATTATCAAAATCTAATCCTTTGGTTACCATTTGTGTTCCAACCAAAATATCGATTTTTCGTCTTTCAAAATCGGATATGATTTGTTGGTAAGCACTCTTACTGCGTGTACTATCGTAATCCAAACGTTTTATTTTAGCATTCGGGAAAAACATATATAGTTCTTCTTCTACTTTTTCGGTACCTACCCCTCTCATTTCCATATGTGGGTTATGGCACATATCACAGGCATGGGGAACTGCCTCTTTGTAACCACAATAATGACATCGCAATTCATTGTTTTGTTTATGATAAGTCAAAGTAACATCACAATGTTTACAGCTAGGGATATAATTACATAAACCGCATTCCAAATGCACGGAGAATCCTCTTCTATTTTGAAACAAGATAATTTGTTCATTCTTTTGCAATGCTTGGGTAATAGATTCCAATAATGATTTGGAATAGAGTGTATAGTTTTGTTTTTTTCGGTTTTCTTTTCGCAAATCGACAATTTTTATTTCCGGCAATTCAATTCCACCGTAACGTTGCAATAATTGCACTAAGCCGTATTTTTTCCTTACTGCATTAAAATAGGTTTCTATGGCAGGAGTAGCCGAACCCAGTAAAGTTTTAGCTCCATGTAATTTAGCTAATACGATAGCCGTATCACGTGCTTGATAATGAGGAGCAGGTTCAAACTGTTTATAGGACATATCATGTTCTTCGTCAACGATAATCAAACCCAAATTATGAAAAGGAAGAAATAATGACGAGCGAGCTCCTATGATAATTTGATAATCATTTGTATGCTTATCGCTGACATGATGCCAAATTTCAACCCTTTCGTAATCGTTAAATCGAGAGTGATACACTCCTACCTTATTGCCGAAATAGGTTCGTAAGCGTTGAATGATTTGGGTTGTCAAGGCTATTTCCGGTAAAAGATAAAGAACTTGCTTACCTTCGTCGAGCGTTTCTTGAATTAATTTCATATAAACTTCCGTTTTTCCACTTCCGGTAACGCCGTGAAATAAAACGGTATTGAAACTTTCAAATTGTTTTTTAATTTCTTGTAAAGCTGTTAATTGTAAGGGAGATAGGGTTAAATCGCTTAGCTGTTTTTCTGCTTCAAAAGTCTGTAAACGACTAACGACTTGGAAGTGCTTTTCTAAAATTTCCTTTTTAATTAAAGCTTGCAACTGATTATCAATCACTTTTCCGGATGACACTATTTCTGATTTCTTAACAAAGCCATCTTTTTTTTGCTTCACTAATGACAAAAAGTAAAGCAAAGCATCTGATTGTTTTTGAGTTTTTCTTGATTTTTCGAGCGTATCAAACACTTCCTGTAAGCTGTTTTTATCGTTTTTATATTTCTGTGTCAGACATATAAAAGTTTCTGTTCGCGCTTTATATTTGGTGTCGATTTCTTCCGAGACATATATAATTTGCTTATCCATTAAGTTTTTAATATATGGCAAGATCTTAGTTTGTCCTGTAATCTTCTCAATTTGTTTGATGGTCAATCCCTGATTATCGACCAAAGATTCTACTACACGAATCTCTTTGTGTGAAAGATGAGAAATGTCACCATCATAATCGGGATGTAAAGCGATGCGCGTTTCGCTTGCCAATTTGAAGGCTGATGGCAGAGCCACCGACATCACTTCTCCGTATGTACACAGATAATAATCGGCTATCCAAATCCACAAAGCCAATTGTTTTTCATTGACTAAAGGGCACTCATCCAACACACTTAGTATACCTTTAGTCGTATAATTTGCCGGTTTATGTTGATGTAGACTATATACAATGGCTGAATAAAATTTATGCCTACCAAATGGCACCAACACTCTTTTACCCACAGTCACTTCACTTTGCAAAGATGCAGGCACGGCATAAGTGAAAAAATTAGGTAATGGTAGTGGCAATAATACATTAATATATAATTCTTCCATTTGTATAATTTTTAGCGGTAGGTTACTCCCAATACTTTTTCTATTTCACAAATGATGGTGTTTATTTCTGATATTTTCGACAGATACATCAATGATTCATCCTCACTGTTGGCTAATTTCAGCATTTTTTCATAATTGCTCTTAATAGCGGTAAGTTTAATTAAGCGCAACATTTGTAAGGTGCGCACTACTTCCTCGTGCAACTTTTCAGCGTTATTATAAATGGTATTAATAAAACTTTTTATTTTACTACTTTCCCATAACGGACTGGGAGTAGGATTGATTTCGACCAAAGAAAAGTAAAGTTTATTGATTTCCACATCGGGATTATGCTGCAATTTATTTGAAATATCAATTGGATTTTCCTCAATTAATTCAACATAAACATTGAAAAACTTTTGATATAAAGGAGTTTCAAAGCTTAATTCATCACTTTTGAGGTTATCGAAGATAAATTGATCTACTCTGGTTTCTATTGTTTTTTCCTTTGACATCGAATCCTCATTGGGCAAATATAAGGATTGATTACCATAATTTACCAACAAGGTTAAAATTCTCTTTTCTACATCAACAAGGCTTAAGGGTGTTGATTCAATGATCACTTGTTTTGTAGAATCTGGCTTACTTATTTCAGGTAGATTGTTTTGATCAATCGTTTGTTTTTCTTTCTCTTTTTTATAATTTTTTATTCTGATTTTATTGACGGCTCTATAAAGTATATTTTCTTCTATTTGCATCAAAGCACTGCATTGTTTTACGAAAATAGACACTTTTATGATGTCGGGAATCAAGGCGATATCGGCTGCAATTTGATTGATAAAATCAGCCCTTTTCACCGGGTCCTTTTCAACGTCTTTTAAAAGTAAACTTATTTTAAAGCCTAAAAAATCCTGTTCGTTTTCATGGAAATAATCTCTTATCGCATTCGTATCGTTTGAACGGGCAAAAGAATCGGGGTCATCGTCGGGAGGAAGGACAATGACACGAATATTTAAATTCTCTTTCAATAACATTCCTACAGCACGCAAGGCGGCATGTATTCCTGCTTTATCCCCATCATACACGATGCTAATATTATCTGTAAGTTTATTGAGGAGTTTGATTTGCCCGGTCGTTAAAGACGTTCCTGACGAAGCCACAACATTTTCTATCCCGGACTGATGCAAAGAAATTACATCGGTATAACCTTCCACTAAATAACATTTATCTTCTTTTTTTATAGCATTCTTAGCTTGAAAAATACCATATAACACATCGCTTTTATGGTAAATGGATGTCTCTGGTGAATTGATATACTTTGCGTTATGTTTATCTACATTTCCCAATATTCTTCCCCCAAAGGCAATGATTTTACCCGAAAAATTATGAATTGGGAATATGACTCGTTCGGTAAATCGGTCGAAGACATAGTCTCCTCCTTGATTTTCTTTCACAATAATCAATCCGGCTTTTTCTAAATTTTCTTGGGTATATCCTTGTTTTAAAGCATGCTTATAGAGGGCATCCCGTTGTTTAAGGCTATACCCCAATGCAAATTTAGTCATGCTTTCTTCGCTAAAACCTCTTTCTTTGAAATAGGCTAACCCTATACTTTTTCCCTCTTCATGTTCATACAACATTTTCGAAAAAAATTCACTGGCAAAAGCTGTAACAGCAAATAAGGATTCACGTTCGTTGATTCGTTGAATCTCTTCGGTGGTTTGTGCGGTTTCTTCTATTTGAATGTTATACTTTTTAGCCAAATAACGTATGGCTTCGACATAAGAATAGTGTTCATGTTTGATAATAAAGCCAACCGAATCGCCGGCTTCGCCACAACCAAAGCATTTAAAAATACCCTTTGCCGGACTTACGGTAAAAGAAGGTGTCTTTTCGGTATGAAAGGGACATAAGCCTATGTAATTCACCCCACGTTTTTGTAAACGCACAAAATCGCCTACCACTTCTTCTATACGACAGGCTGTAAGAATTTCATCTATGCTTTCTCTTTTTATCATTGAATACAAGGTGCGTTTTATGTCATCGGATAAGCGTGAGATTTGCTCATTCTATGTTTGCAAAACTACAATTTTAACGTCTGTTTTTACCTTTTATTTCTATGTTTCGCATTCTTTTCGGTAATACTATGACATTCACTTTTTGTATCCTTACAATTCTAAGAGCATTGAAAGGATGTAATCTATTTATAGACAAAAAAAGTCTTTTGCTTCCAAAATATAACAAGACTCCAAAGGACTAACAGCAAAAAATAGTCTTTTAGACTTTATCCGTTAAAATAACGATTTTATTTTTCAAGACTTCAACCACTCCCCCACATATGGGATAAAAACATTCATTATTATTTTGAATAATTTTAGCCTTACCCTTTGCCAGTGTTGCAATGAGAGGAGCGTGATTCTTTAATATTTCGAATAATCCATCACTTCCCGGTAATTGAATTAAGGAAACATCATCAAACACTTCTTGATTATTGGGTGTTATTATTTCTACTTTCATTACTGCTTATTTTCTGTTTCGGCCAACATTTTCTTCCCTCTTTCGATAGCTTCTTCAATAGTACCAACAAGGTTAAAAGCTGCTTCCGGATATTGGTCGACTTCACCGTTTAATATCATATTAAATCCTTTGATAGTATCTTCAATATTCACAAAAACCCCTTTTAATCCTGTAAATTGTTCGGCTACATGGAAAGGCTGAGAAAGGAAACGTTGTACCCTACGCGCGCGATGTACCGTCAATTTATCTTCTTCCGACAACTCGTCCATACCCAAAATAGCAATAATATCTTGTAATTCGTTGTATCGTTGAAGTGTTTCTATCACACGATGAGCGGTTTTATAATGCTCTTCTCCAACTATATCCGGATTTAATATACGAGAAGTAGAATCCAAGGGGTCCACAGCGGGATAAATACCCAAAGAAGAGATTTTTCGGCTTAACACGGTTGTTGCATCCAAATGGGAGAAGGTTGTAGCGGGTGCCGGGTCAGTCAAGTCATCGGCTGGCACATAAATAGCTTGAACAGAAGTAATAGACCCTCTTTTTGTAGAGGTAATTCTTTCTTGCATAATTCCCATTTCGGTTGCCAGGGTAGGTTGATAACCCACCGCCGAAGGCATACGACCTAATAAGGCCGATACTTCGGAACCTGCTTGTGTGAAACGGAAAATGTTATCAACAAAGAATAAAATATCTCTGCCGCTTGCCTGATCTTCACCGTCGCGGTAATATTCAGCAACCGTTAATCCGGATAAAGCAACACGAGCTCTTGCACCTGGAGGTTCGTTCATTTGTCCGAAAACCAAGGTAGCTTGCGATTTTTTTAGTTCTTCCTTATCTACTAAACTCAGATCCCAACTGCCTTTTTCCATATTTTCCAAAAATTTATCGCCATAACGAATAACTTTTGACTCTATCATTTCGCGTAGTAGGTCATTCCCTTCGCGGGTACGTTCTCCTACACCGGCAAATACCGACATGCCGGAATATTTCTTAGCTATATTATTAATCATTTCCATGATTAATACTGTTTTCCCTACACCTGCTCCGCCAAACAAACCGATTTTTCCACCTTTCATATAGGGTTCAATTAAATCGATTACTTTGATACCCGTATATAATACTTCGTTGCTTGTAGATAAATTTTCAAAAGTAGGGGGATCTTGGTGGATACTTTTGTATTTATCGGTCTGAATTTGTTCCATTCCATCAATGGTTTCTCCGATAACATTTAACAAACGTCCATTTAAATTGGTTGCGGGCATAGAAATGGTACGTCCGGTGGCTATTACATCCATTCCGCGACGTAATCCATCAGTACTATCCATTGCGATACAACGCATGGTATTCTCTCCAATATCTTGCTCACACTCCAAGACTAACTCGGTTCCGTTGTCGCGTGTGATGATAAGGGCATCATAAATACTCGGTAAATCTTCTTGATTATCAAATGTTACATCGACTACCGCACCAATAATTTGCGATATTTTCCCCATTACTTTTTTATTCTTATCCATATATCTGTCTTTTAGTCGCTTATATTTAATCGCTGATTTTTAAATTAAAGTTACAAAGAAACGAAATTTCCTTTTATAATTTAGATTTTTCTTATTTTTTTTTTAACAAATCATAGCGTATTCTCTATCTGTAATATAGAAAATATTAAGCCATATTCCTTAATTTATTTTTGTGTTTCATTAATCTTTTTCCACTCAACTTTGTTGTATTAAATGGCATAATTTTATAATATTTTGCCATGTTTTTGAATATTATTAAAATAAATATTAAAAAGACTCGTTTACTTTTGATAATTTAGTTTACTTTTGCAAACTGCACGTAGTATATATTATTTGTTGATTTTAAGAATTTTACATCTTTCACATTATGAAACTTTCGCAATTTAAATACTTTTTGCCACAAGATCTAATTGCTAGTTATCCCCAAGAAGACCGCAATGAAGCTCGATTAATGATTATTGATCGTAAAAAGAAAACGATCGAACATAAGGTTTTCAGAGATATCATTGATTATTTTGATGATGGTGATATTCTTGTCATCAACAACACCAAAGTATTTCCGGCTATACTCGAAGGAGAGAAAGAGAAAACACAAGCTAAGATCAATGTTTTCTTGTTAAGAGAGTTGGATATTGAAAGTAAATTGTGGGACGTTTTGGTAGATCCTGCTCGTAAAATCCGAATCGGCAATAAAATATATTTCGACAATGGAGAATTAATTGCCGAAGTTATCGATAATACAACCTCTCGTGGCCGAACATTACGTTTTTTATTCGATGGTACACATGAGGAATTTAAAAAGAAACTCTTTTCCTTAGGTCGTATGCCTATCCCCGAACCCATTCAACAACTTAGGGATATATCTGAAGAAGATGAGCAATATTATCAAACCATCTATGCCAAAGCAGAAGGTGCCGTAGTTGCTCCTGCAGCCGGCTTCCATCTCAGCAGAGAAATGATTAAAATGCTCGAATTAAAAGGCATTCTTTTCTCTGAAATCACTTTACACGCCGGAATTGGTAATTTTAAAACCATAGATGTAGAAGATTTGGCAAAGCACAAAACCGATTCCGAAGAAATGGAAATTACCGAATCAACTGCCGAAGTTATCAACGAAGCTAAACGGAATAACAAAAGCATATGTGCCGTAGGGACAACGAGTTTAAAAGCCTTGGAATCGTCCGTCTATATTTCGGGATTAATTAAACCTTTCCAAGGATGGACTAATAAATTTATCTTTCCACCCTATGATTTTATATCGGCCAACAAATTAATTACTAATTTTCATCCTTCTCAATCGTCTATGTTGATGTTAGTTTGTGCTTTCGGGGGTTATGATTTAATTATGAAAGCCTACAAAGAAGCCATTAACGAAAGATATCGTTTCCTTACTTACGGCGATGCTATGTTAATAATATAATGATAACATTTTGAATACGCTGATACTTGATTTCGGAAATACGCATCAAAAGGCAGCCATTGTTGACAATGGAAAGATTATTTTTTTTTCCAAATATTCATCTTTCGACCTTAAAACGCTTTCTAAAATAGAAGATGAATATGATTTCGAGAGAGTGATTCTATCATCTGTTATCAAAGAAGACACCCTATTAGATACCTATTTACACTATAACTATTATTTTTTAAAGTTGTCTGAAGACACTCCTTTACCTATCCGTAATCGATACAACACTCCTCATACATTGGGATACGACCGCATTGCCTGTGCGGTAGCGGCAAATCACTTATTTACAAAAAAAAACGTATTGAGTATTCAGATGGGGACGTGCATTACGTATGACTTTATTAACGCTAAGAATGAATATGTAGGAGGAAGTATTTCTCCGGGTCTTCAAATGAGATACGATGCTTTAAATCATTACACCCAACAATTACCTTTGCTTACTTACCAAGTTATTGATTATTTAAGTGGGACTACGACAGAGACTTGTATACATTCAGGCGTAATCAATGGCATTATTAATGAATGTAAGGGAATTATCCATGCATATCGTACACAATACCCCGACATTGAAATCATCCTAACGGGAGGTGACATGCCTTATTTTGAAAAAAAACTTATCGATGAAATAAACACCTATCCTAATTTAGTTATCTTAGGATTATCATTAATACTAAACTATAATGCTCAATATAAAAATCAACATTAGCCTTCTACTCACTCTTTTCAGTTTGAGTATGATAGAAGTAACGGCTCAAAATCATTTAAGTTCTCCTTATTCCCGTTTTGGAATGGGAGAAATGAATAAACGCATGTCGTCGATGAATGCTTCCATGGGAGGAGTCTCTTATGCATTTCATAGTCCGACGACGATAAATTTTACTAATCCGGCATCCTATGCTGCTTTCGATTCATTATCCAGTATCATTGATGCCACTTTCTCCTATAAATACCACAGCTTGCAAGAATCAACTCGTAAACAAAGCGGATCTACCATTAATTTTGATTACTTATCCTTAGGGTTTTCTCTGGGCTCATTTTGGAAAACGGCCATAGGATTTCAACCGTATAGCTTTATCAATTACACCATAAATCAATACACTCCATTCAATGATACGGCTGAAATTAAAAATGCTTTTAATGGAACCGGAGGAATTTATGAATTGTATTGGGGAAATGCTTTTAAAATAGGGAAAAACCTTTCCTTTGGATTAAATGCTTCTTATCTATTTGGTTATTATAACAAATATCAAGCTGTAGAATTTCCGGACAATCAATTTTTGAACTTTAAAAAAGACAATGAATTTCAAATCAACGGAGCATTATTCTCTTTAGGCGCACAATATTTTATTCCTATAAAAGAAACTTTTCTTGGATTAGGTATTGTATATACTCCTTCCATTCCTACGCTTTATGCAAAAAAGACACAATATCTCTTAACCTATCAAAACACTTCTTACAATGAAACAATCGTTGATTCCTTGTATTGGAAAGGCACTAAAAACATTGCCATAAGCCTACCGCAAACTCTGGGAGGAGGCGTTTCATGGTCGTCCGAAAAATATTTTCTAGGATTTGACTTTACATGGACGGATTGGAGTCAATTCGAAATGGAAGAATCGCTTGATACATTAAACGATGCCTATAAGTTTTCTTTAGGTGGAAGTTTCACTCCCAATCTGACGAGTGCTAAGTATATTTCGAAAATTACTTACAGCGCCGGATATTTTTATGAATTCACATCACTATATCTGAAAGATAGACAAATTAATAAATTTGGCATAAATTTTGGCTTTTCTTTTCCCATGAAAAAAAGTAAAACACGCTTTAACATACATTTTGAATATGGCCAGTGGGGTACATTACAGAATAAATTATTACAAGAACGCTATTTGTTAGTTTCATTCAATCTTGCATTGCATGAAAAATGGTATCAAAGAAGAATATTAGATTAATAAAATAAAAAGTATTTAACAGATGAAAAAAAGAAATCAAATTTTATTATCCGCATCCTTACTCATTTTCTCTATTACGGCAAGTGCCCAATGGACAGGCCCTAAATACGGAGAAGATAGTGTAGAATGTATAACAAACATGTCGTTATACAGGGAGTCATTCAAGCAAAGAAATTATGCTGAGGCTTATATCCCTTGGAAAAAAACCATACAAAACTGCCCGATATCGTCGAAAAATAATTTCACCAACGGACCGGTTATACTGGAGTATTTAATTAAAAATGAGAAAGATTCCGCACAAAAAGAAGCATACATCCAAGAATTATTTGATTTATATCAATTACGCATTCAATGTTATCCCGAGGATGAAGCCTATGCTTTGGGTCAAATAGCTGTCAATACAATGCGTTTCAGAGCCTATGAATGGGAAAAAGCTTATGAGACTTTCAACAAAGCCATTGATTTAGGTGGAAAAACAACCTCTCCCCAGGTATTAGATGTGTTTTTTATTACGGCAGAGCGATATATGATTAACAAACAACTCACGACCGAAGTAATGATTGATGCCTATGATAAAATCACTGAAATTTTAGACGAAATAACCGATGAGAGTGAAATCGCTTTCGATAAAGCGATGCGTAAAATTTATCTTTTACAAAATAAATTGGATAGCCAACTGATTTCAAAAGATGAATACGAAGTGAGGTATGAAGATCTTGCACAAGATTCGGCTCGAACAGGTAAAATATTTGAACAATACCAAAAGGTTGCTAAAAATATGGATATTCGTTTTTCCAATTATGCCAAATGCGAAGATCTAATCCAAATTTACGGTAAAAAATTAGAACAGAATAAAGATGAACGTATCTTAAGACAAATCATTAAGTTCTTTGTCAAAGAAAATTGCACTGATAACAACATTTACACTTCCGCCGTAGAAGAACTTCATAAAATTCAACCGACCGCCAAGACCGGGTTAGCCATGGCAACCGTAAGCTACAGAAATGGAGCTTATCAAGACGCCATCAATTATTGTAAGGAGACTCTACCTTTATTGGAAAAAGAATCCGATAAAATTAGTACGTATATTTTACTTGCCGAAAGTTATAAACAAATCGGTCAATATACGGCAGCTCGCGAAAGTGCCTATAATATATTAAAATCCAATCCCAACGATGCACGTGCCTATGTAGTCATCGGCGATCTATATTATAGCTCTGCCGGTGCTTGCAGCTCCCTGGAATTGCCGGCCGCTGTGTATTGGGCCGCCGCCGACAAATACAGTAAAGCCATATCCATGACTGCCGGTAAAGAAGACGACAACCAAAAGAAAATTTATAGTGACGCACAAACCAAATTAAACAGTGCTGCAAGATTGTTTCCTAAAATCGAAACCTATTTCCAATTAGGACTCACCAAAGGTCAATCCTATCGGGTAGGTTGCTGGATCAGCGAAACGACAAGTGTACGTTAACATGTCGACTTATGTAAAATACATCCTAAGGATAGTCGTTGTTTCAGCGACTATCCTTTGTTTTACCTCCTGTAAAAATGACATTGCAGTAGTTAACCAACTATTGCAAGGAGATACCATCCCCGATGAAATTGCTAAAAATATACATATGTATATCAGCGAAGGAGGTATCGTTACACATGAATTTAAAGCAGCTGTACTTTACACTTACCACAAACATAAAACCTATCAAGAATGTCCCAAAGGATTTGAAATTATCACTTTCAAAAACAAAAATAAACAATCAAAGCTAACGGCGTTGTATGGTATCAACTATGAAGATGAAAAAAAAATGGAAGCTAAACGTAAGGTTGTCATAACGAATTTCGAAACCGGCGAAATAATCGAAACCGAACACCTGATATGGGATATAGAAAAAAAACTAATTTATTCTAATACTCAAATAAAACAAACAAAATCTGACGGCTCCATTTATATGGGCGAACGGTTCGAATCAGACGAAGCCCTAAGTAAATATGTAATTTATAATGCACGCTTAGTGTTTTACGAAAATGAATAAGCACCGTATTTATTTCTATACAAAATAGTAAATAATAGTAAAAACAGCCACTAATAAACAGTAAATGGCAAAATAAATTAATTTTCCTTTCTTGACCACATTTATCATCCATTTACAGGCAAAACAGCCCGTAATAAAAGCGGCTAAAAATCCAGAGAACAAAGCAATACCACTCATTCCCAAACCGGCCCCTTCTTGTGTGATATAATCCTTTATGTCAAGAAATGCTTCTCCCAATATGGGGACAAGCACCATAAGAAAAGAAAACTTTGCCACCGATTCTTTTTTATTTCCCAACAATAATCCGGTGGCTATCGTACTGCCTGAACGTGACAATCCGGGTAAAACGGCAAATGCTTGTGCTACACCTATCAAAAAGGCATCGAACCAAGTGATTTTTTCTTTCTGTCGTGGTTTGGCAAAATAAGCAAAACTCAAAAGTAAAGCTGTTAATAATAATGATACACCCACGATCAACAAGCCCGAACCAAATATTTCTTCCACAACATCTTTAAAAAATAAGCCTACTATCATGACCGGTATCATCGAAAGGGCAATTTTAGAAAGATAAACTGTTTCATCGTTCCATGTAAAAGAAAATAGACCTTTGAATAAACCCGCTATTTCTTTCCACAGCACGACGATTGTACTTAAAACGGTAGCGGCATGCACAGCCACAGTAAAAGTGAGTGTTTCTGTTGTTTGCACTCCCAATACAGCACTTCCTATCACCAAATGACCACTACTGCTTATAGGCAGAAATTCAGCCAGTCCTTGTACAATCCCAAGGACAATCGCTTCCCATATTTCCATCGTTAATTATTGTTTTTCGGTCGGATTTTCTTCTTCTTTTACTTTCGGACGATACATGATCGCAACTAATTCGACCAAAAAGCCTATAATTAGAACGATAGGGGCAACGTACAATCGTCGTGTATCAAAAATAGCTTCACTAAATTCAGTCGGATCGTCGGTGCCTCCACCCGATAATAAATAATATCCTATAATAAGAATGAGGATGCCTGCTAACATCAAGATGTAATTGATCTTTCGAAAGGGCATTCCCAATGCCCATACAGGCTGTTGTTTTTGGGGAACTCCTTTTTTAGTTTGCTTTTTCACCAGTTTTTTATTTCCGCTTGCTGTTGTTGCCATGTGTTATATGTTTTTAAAAATAAAGTTTATCAATTTTCATTTTTATGTATTTTCGTACAGAGAAAAAGGTCGAAAGCCAGGTAAAAAATACACCTATGAGTATTAAAATTCCAAATAAGTATCCATAGTACAATGGTTCGTTTATTTCGATAAGACCCGGTATTCGTGTATAAGCCACATAAATAACTCCACCCAATATTAAAATTGCAAAGATGGAAGCCCATATTCCCTGCATAATCCCTTTAAAGATAAAAGGTTTTTGAATGGTCATACGTTTTGCCCCAACCAATAGCATGCTTTTGATTAGAAATCGTTTGGAATAAATGGATAATCGTATGGTATTATTGATTAATGTAATCGCAATAATTAGAAATACAGCACTTATGATTAACATTATCAAACTGATTTTATAGATATTTTCATTGATATTTTCGACATAGGTTCGTTGATATTGTATATCGGTAACATTGGGTTCCAAATGTATCGCTTTTTCAATTTTTTCCAAACTGTCGATGGATGTATACTGAGAATGGATTTTTAATAATATAGAAGGAGGAAGAATATCCCCTACTATTTCACGAAAATCATGTCCCAACATATTAATCGTTTCTTGGGTAGCTTCTTCTTTACTGATAAAGCGTGCCGATTTAACATAGGGTTCTGCTTCCAAGCGTTTTTGAAACGCCAATATATCTCCTTGTTTGGTATCGGGAAGCAACATGATTTCAAAGCTGATATTTTCCCTTGTTTCTTCTGATATACGTTGTGCATTGATGATAATAACTCCTAACAATCCTATCATAAATAACACCAAGGTAATACTAAGAACCGTAGAAATCCAGGAAGAAGCTAAACGGTATTTCGTTATTTTATCTATTTGTTCCGTCATAAAGCATACGATATTTGTTATTCAAACATTTATATTAACTATGAAATGTAGATTTTAGTATATAAATTTTATAATTCATCCTGTCCATTGTCTAAAGTCATATACACCGAATTCTGACTTTTGAATTCGGGTATTATTTTTTTCATTTGTTTTACTATAGCAAAATCATCTTCTTGATAAATCATCTGAATCAAGGCATTTATTTCTTCTTTCACAAAATCGAAATCATAGGTAATGACTTTGGCTATTTTTATTTTTTGATGTTTTGTTACAATCGTATTTTCGTTGTTATTTAACAATTCTTCGTGGAGTTTTTCACCTGGACGCAATCCGGTAAATACAATTTGAATATCTTTTCCCAATTCCAATCCGGATAATAGCACCATTTTTTTGGCAAGATTAAGAATTTTAATGGAACTACCCATATCGAAGATATAAATTTCGCTGCCATTACTCATGGCACCTGCATGCAATACCAATTCACAAGCTTCGGAAATAGTCATGAAATAGCGTGTGATTTCGGGATGAGTAATGGTAATGGGGCCTCCTTCTTCTATTTGCTTCTTTAAAATTGGAATGATCGATCCATTCGATCCCAACACATTTCCAAAACGAGTGGTTATAAACTTACATTCCTTATATTTTTCCCCTAAGGTCTGCACATAGATTTCGGCTATCCGTTTGGAAGCACCCATCACATTGGTAGGATTAACCGCTTTATCAGTCGAAATCATAATAAATTTCTTAACCCCATGAGCCACACTTAAATCAGCTAATATCTTTGTACCTAACACATTTACTTTGACCGCTTGCATAGGATTTTTTTCCATAAGCGGCACGTGTTTATAGGCAGCGGCATGATAAACGACATCCGGTTGATATTTTTGAAAGATATTCGTCATATATGTTTTATCACAGACATCGCCAATAAAAGTTTCAAACGATTTTCGTTTACAAGATTCACTTAAGGACATTTCAAGATAAAACATAGGCGATTCAGCATTGTCGATCAATATCAAATGCTTGAAATCATATTTCATGACTTGTTGAACAATTTCGCTGCCTATCGAACCGGCGGCACCGGTAATTAAGATAGTTTTATTTAATAAATCTTTGCGGACAACATTCCCATCTAAATGTATAGGATCTCTCTCTAAAAATTCTTCAATTTTTATCTTTTTGATTTGCTTAAAACTCAACTGACCGTTAATCCATCGGTCAACCGGAGGAACTACCAACACCTTGGTTTTATACTCCAAACACATCTCGGTAATCTGACTGCTCTTGGCTAATGAAAGATCTTTAATGGCAATGATAACATGGGCTATGCTTTTCCTTTCCAGTAATTTTTTTAAATCTTTAAATGAATAAATAGTAAGGTTATCGATTTTTTTTCCCACTTTTTTGTGATCATCATCCACAAAGCCGATGACATTGTATTTATTAGAAATATCTTGATAAATAGACCGCTTGGTTGTAAATCCTAATTCTCCGGCTCCGTAAATAACCACATCCTTCTTTTCTTTAGGGGTATTAATGTATTCGAAATATATAATCTTTGTAAATAATCTGTAAAAGATCATCATAAATGTCGATACGATAAACTCCAGTATCACTATGGAGAACGGAACCAAAAACTTTTGATTGATCGCATAATAAAAAAACACATTTCCTATACAAATTATCACAGAGCCTATTAAATTCACAATAAAAATACGCGTAATATCCTTGGTGCCCGTATAGCGCAACATGGACAAATGTATTTTAAAAGCAAGAAACATAATCAATCGTATGCCTAAGGTAAGCCCGAAAATGATCATAATTTCATTGTAATTGAAAGCTGCGGGGTTTTTAAAATTCATACGCAGTATCATCACCAATCCTATTGAGCAAGCTACAATAAACAGGTCAACAAGGAGAATCAACCAACTGGGAACGGTATTGTTTTTATTATTGAGATAAATTGCTTTTTTCATATTCTTATTTCTTTTTTGATTCTTCCCATATCACGTTCATTTGTTTCAAATCAACGGCATCGAAGCTTTTATTTTGTGCGTGTAATTGATTTTCGAGATAAGCAAAGCGTTTAATAAACTTTTGATTTGTACGTTCCAAGGCATCTTCGGGATTAATAGAAAGAAAACGGGCATAATTGATTAAGGCAAACAAAATATCGCCAAATTCTTCTTCCATACGGGATGTATCTTGTTGATCTTTTTCATGTTCAAATTCATCTATTTCTTCCTTTACTTTCTCCCAGACTTCAGTCGCATTTGACCAATCAAAACCTACTCCTCTCACCTTTTCTTGTATGCGATATGCTTTTACCATTGCGGGCAAGGACTGTGGCACTCCTTCCAACACCGATTTGCGTCCCTCGGTGAGTTTTATCTTTTCCCAATTGGCTTTGACCTCTTCGGCATTGTTTACACTCACATCTCCAAATACATGGGGGTGACGCTTAATAAGTTTTTCACATAAACCATTGACCACATCCGCAAAATCAAAGACCGCTTGCTCGGAAGCTATTTTGGCATAAAACACTATATGCAATAAAATATCGCCCAATTCTTTTTTGATTTCTCCCATATCGTTTTTTAAGATGGCATCCGACAACTCATAGGTCTCTTCTATCGTTAGATACCTGAGACTATCCATGGTTTGTTTTCTATCCCAGGGACATTTTTCTCTTAATTCGTCCATAATGCTTAACAAACGATCTATAGCAGCATGATTCCTCTTATTTGGCATCCGGTATGATATATTTTTTCTTTTTTAAGAATATACAAACACGCAATTAGTTGATTATATATGATGATAATCGACTGATTATATAATATTTTTTCTCTGCGAAAATATGAAAAAATAAGATGTAATCTCCTGTTCTTTCCCTTTTTTATTTACATTTAATTGTGGATAAGGAAAAAGTCATCATAATAATAGTATGCCCCCTTTTCGAGTGCAAGCCTTGCGATATACCTTGTTTTGCTCCGCTTATCCCGAAAGCTGCTGCCGGATTTCCTAAAGCTGTCAGGAAAATCTTCCTATATGTTGACAAAAATAACATTAATGTAATTTGAAATAACATCCATGAAAATTAGCATACGGTCTATGTAAGATGAAAGGAGTGTTTTAAAGGAGGTATAAAAGAATTAGTCAGAAAAAACGTAAAACATCTTCTTTGTTAACACATTTTAATATATCTTTGCGTGAAATTATTATTTCAAGGTAATATTCTAATATTTAATTGTATATCATATTATTATATGATAATATAAATACATTTTCTATGCAAAAACAAAAATATTTTAATCTATTTACTATAGGACTAAGCTTGTGGATATGTTTTTCATCCTTGGGATTATCTGCACAACAAACAGATAATTTTCAATTGAATCAGCAAAAAATGGGAAGATTCTTACAATTTTTAAAATTTTTCTATGTCGATACGGTTGATTTTGACAAAATAGTTGAAAAAGGAACCATTGAGATGTTAAAAGAATTAGATCCTCATTCGATTTACATTTCAAAAAAGGATGTTACCCGCACCAACGAACCTTTGCAAGGAAATTTTGAAGGCATCGGCATTCAATTTCAAATTATAAAAGATACCATTGTTGTCGTACAACCTATTAAAGGGGGCCCCTCCGAACAAGTAGGCATCTTAGCGAGCGATAAAATCATTCAAATTGATGACACGGTGGCAGTAGGTAAAATTTGTACTAACGAATGGGTTTATACTAAATTACGAGGGAAAAAAGGCACAAAAGTAAAACTTGCTATTAAAAGAGGAAAAGAAGATAAACCCTTAGTGTTTACCGTTATTCGTGATAAAATACCCATCAATTGCATCGAAGCTTATTTTATGATAGATAAGGAAACGGGCTATATTAAATTAGAGCGATTTTCACAAACCACGAAAGATGAATTTCTATCGGCAATTTCCGAATTGAAAGCCCAAGGGATGCAACATCTTATTTTTGATCTTAGGGGAAATTCAGGCGGATTCTTAAGTGCAGCCATTGATATGGTGGAACAATTTATTGAAGCTAATAAATTAGTGGTTTATACACAAAACAATCAAACACAAAATAGAATTACTTATAACACACGAGGAAAAGGCAGTTTTCAAAAAGGAAAATTGGTGATTCTTATTGATGAATATTCCGCATCTGCATCGGAAATTGTTTCGGGAGCTGTACAAGATTGGGACAGAGGCATTATAATAGGAAGGCGTTCATTTGGGAAGGGATTGGTACAAACACCAACCATGCTCCCCGACAGCTCAATTATTCGCCTTACCACCTCGCGTTACTACATCCCCAGCGGACGATGTATTCAAAAACCCTATGAAGGAGTGGAAGATTACGGACAGGAATTGATTAATCGCTACAATGCCGGAGAGTTAACCCATGCCGACAGCATACATTTTCCCGATTCCCTTAAGTATTATACCGAAAACAAACGAATTGTATACGGTGGCGGAGGTATTATGCCCGACATATTTATCCCCATGGATACCATTAAAGTATCAGACTATTATTGGCAACTTTTCCGTCATAACCTTTTTAATCAATATGTTCTTCGCTATTTAGAAACAGAAAAACAACATTTACTGAACAATTATCCTACTTTCGAAACTTTTAACGAAAATTTTGAAATTGACAGTGCATTTCTATCCCATTTTTATGATTATGCCTATAAAGAAAATGTAAAAGATACGCTCTTATTTGATTTCAGCGCTATGCTTACCCATTTCACCCAAACATACAAAGATTCTTTAAATGTATTATACCCATCTCAGGACGATTTCTGTCAAGACACTGTCTTACAGTCTATGATTCAAAAGTATATTCACGATGAGATGGAAGCCTATATCCATCGTCAAAAGAATTTCGATACCGAAAAATACATCAAACGTCAAATAAAAACCTTGTTAGCTCGTAGTTTGTATGACCCCAATAAAGCTACAAAAATATGGTTGGAAGATGATAATACCTATCAAAAAGCCATTGAGGTTATTAACAATACGTCGATGTTTAAAAAAATGAAAATCCATTACTAGGCATGATAAAATATGATTTCGACAAAACCGTCGACAGGAAAAACACAAATTGTGTCAAACACGATTTAACTTCTTTGTTTTTTGGATGTACTGATTTACTACCCATGTGGATAGCCGACATGGATATCGCCATCCCCGATTTTATTTGTGAAGCCGTAAAAAACCGTGCCGAACATCCTGTATACGGTTATTCCTTTTTCGGAGAATCGTATTATGCTAATTTTATTCATTGGATGTACAAACGTCATGGTTTAAAAATTGAAAAAGAATGGATTTGTTTTTCACCGGGTGTGGTTCCTGCATTAAACATGTCGGTACTTACTTTCTCAAAACCAAATGACAAAGTAGTTATCCAACCACCCGTTTATCCTCCTTTTTTTAATGCCGTTAGCGATCACGATCGGCAGTTAACACAAAATCATTTACGCTTAGAGGGTACTGCCTATACCATGGATTTCGATGATTTGGAAAGCCAAATAGATGCCAATACCTCCATGCTCATTCTTTGCAATCCTCACAATCCTATAGGACGTGCATGGACCGAAAAAGAATTATTGACGTTAGTAGGCATTTGCGAAAAAAACAACATCTGCCTTGTTTCAGATGAAATTCATAGCGATTTTATTCGTCCACCGCACAAACATAATAGCCTACTTTCATTAACAGATAAAACCATTGCATGTTTCTCGCCAAGTAAAACTTTTAACTTAGCCGGCATGTCGACTTCGATGATTGTAATTCCCGATCAAACATTACGTGAAAAATACCTCCATACCTTAAACGGATTACACATAGCCTTTGGGAATTTATTTGGAAGTATTGCAACCGAAGCTGCCTATGGGCAAGGAGAAGAATGGTATAAACAGCTTTGGGACTATTTACAAGCAAATATTGATTATGTGGTGCAGTTTTGTAAAGCCAACATTCCGCAAATTAAAGTTATGCCATCCGATGCAAGCTATTTATTGTGGCTGGATTGTCGTGGATTGTCCGCAAATGGAGAAAAATTACAAGAAATTTTTACTGAAAATTTAAAGTTGGGCTTAAACAACGGAAGCGAATTTGGAAAAAACGGCGAAGGTTTTATGCGTATGAATGTAGCTTGCCCACGCAAAACTTTGGAAGAAGCCATGCAACGTTTACGCTGTTTAGCGAATTTTATAGCATAAATTTACATTTGCACGCGTAAAAAGATTTTATTTACATTTGTAAAAAATTCTTTGGATGGATACGTTTATACACTTTGGCTATGTGGGATTGTTCTTGTCGTCATTTTTAGCATCGACCATCGTACCTTTAAGTGCTGATGTAGTTTTAACGGCCCTTGTTCTGCTTAAATTTAATCCATGGGTATGTTTAATTATTGCTACCGGAGGAAATTTCTTAGGAGGTCTTACTTCTTATGGTTTAGGATATATAGGCAAATGGGAATGGCTGGAGAAATATTTCAAAGTAGATAGACAGAAGGTAGAAAATTTTCAAAAAAAAATTACGAAGTACGGGATTTTTGCCGCTGCTTTTGCGTGGTTGCCTTTTGTAGGTGATTTGATTGCCATTTCTTTGGGTTTCTTTAAAATTCGTCCTACCTGGGTTTTTATTCTAATGCTCACAGGTAGATTTTTACGTTTTTTTGTTATCATACTGGTAACCTTATATTTTATATAAGGATATTGCCTTTCCGGATCTTTCTTATTGAATAACCGGACAAAGAGGAATTAAAAAAGAGTGAAGACTTTATATAGATTTTATATATTTTTGCATCACATTAAAAAAGCATACAATAAAATATAAGAAGTTTATTAGAAATTCAAGGCATGAGAGCTGATCAAGTGGAAAGAAACATCTGTATACAAGATTATAATACTTATACTTTTTATAGTACATCGGCAGAATGGTATGAGGATTTAATTCTTGATATACAAAAAGCTGTTTCATTTATTTACATTGAAACCTTTCGTATGATGAACGATATCATAGGCGAAAAGATATGCAATGCATTGATTGAAAAGGTGAAACAAGGCATACGAGTAAGGTTATTAGTCGATTGGTGGGGAACTAGGACTTCGAATGTACACATCAAAAACCTTTCGGAAGTCGGAGGTGAAGTACGTTACTTTCAGAAATTTGTATTTAGTATTGCATTGTTTTCCCGCAACCATATGCGCGATCATCGCAAAATCGTAGTAATTGACAATGAAATTGCTTATATCGGGTCTGCCAATTTCAGCCATTATTCTACTCAATGGCGTGAGTCTATATTGAGAGTCAAAGGGAATGTAGCTGCTATATTGAAGAAAATATTTATGGACAATTATAAAATTTACAACAAAGATATTTTTCATCCCTGGGTTAAAAAGGCATTTAAGCGCACTATCCTTTTCGATAATTTTTACTTCATACGCGAAGTTCCTTCTGTACTTAGTCAACGTATTAAAAAGAATTATGTGCTTTTAATTCAAAGAGCAAAAAAGTCGATTATCATTGAGACTCCTTATTTTATTCCAGGTTATAGAATTTACAAAGAACTTATCAATGCCGCCAAAAGAGGGGTAAATGTCAAAATCATAGTGCCAAAATCATCCGATTTAAAAACCATTGACTACCTTCGTGATGCCATCTGGGATAAGCTATATAAAAAAGGTATACATATCTTTTTCTATACCAAAAGCAACCTACATTCTAAACTCATGCTTATTGATAATAAAACGTTTTCGATAGGTTCTGCAAATTTCGACCATCGTAGTTTTAAATATATGTTTGAAATTGCTATGATTAGCGATAATATAAATGTAAAAACCCTTATTAAAAATCATATCGATGAAACCTTGAACAATACTATTGCATTCGATTTGAATGAGTGGAAAAAGCGTCCGTTTTTAAAAAGAATATTGGCTTTGTTGTTTATGCCTATACGTCATTTATTATAGATAATAGGTAACCTAACAAGTAAACCAAAAGATAAAGTCAGCGGGGGTAAGATCGCAAGTAAAAAAAACAATTACGAAAAGAATTATGAATTGTTTTTCGTTCCGAAAAATTAAGAGGTTGCGTGATGTGTGAACCTCTGTGGTTCTTTGGTCTAAAACCTTGTAAACTACCTTTTTTCATTTTCAAGAATTTATGCGTTAGAAAATTCCGGGAGGCGTTATCTTGTTAGAGGGAATCAAATCCTATGGAAAATAATTTTTTTAATTCTACAAATTCTGTAATTCTGTTAAAAGAAAAAATAATACCTTTGCAAAACGAAATTATAGAGATGAATGGGAACAATCAGAGAAAGAGGGTGCAAGATGTTGGAATAAGGAAAGAAACAATAAATAAAATCTATAATACATAGTCACCTAAGAATAATGCCCTTACAGTATGCTTGCTAAACATAAATCCATATTATTTTTTGGATCAGCTTTTTTGGCGTTCGTTTTATGTATTTACATAACACATAATAACATAACAAAAACAAAACCCGAAAAAGCTTGCGTTTATCTACAAAAAAAGTTTCTACAAAAAGAAAATCTACTACAAAACTACGTAGATTCCATTAACAAACAGGGCATAGATAATATTAGCGATTTACTCCTATTCTGCCAAAAGCATAAAATTCATGAAAATGAATTTATCTTTTATATTTATCAAGATAGTGTACTAAAAGCATGGTCATCCAATCAAATCAATCTCCCCAACATATTAACACAAAAACCTATAAGTCAGAATACATTTTCATTAGAAAGGGATTATGTGTATCATATTAAAGCTGAAGATGACTCATTATGTATAATGGGTTTTTATATGATAAAGAAATGGAAAAACGATGACCGAAGTTTTTTATCCTTACATAATTTTACGCCTAACAGTTCTTCTCAGCAAATTGATGTCAGTGTAGATGAAGGAAAATATAATATTTTCAATAATAAAGGGTCCATTGCCTTTTCAATAATCTTCCCCGACGATATAGTTGTTCCCGATAACATTGCTTTTATAGAACTCATTGCATGGATTTTTGCTTTTTCGTTGTTTGTATTAGGCATATTCTGGCTGATGATGAGTATACCTCTTTTTGTAGAAAACAAAAACTTGATTTGGATTGTATTATGTTTTATTATAGCCATAATTACTAATTTTCTTAACATCCCTGCTTCTTTATATCATTCCAATTTATTCAGTTCTTTATACTATGCTTCTTTTTATTCTTCTTTAGGCATTTTGTTTATTCAATCTTATGCCATATTAATCATTGCTTTACTACTCAACCAATGCTTTACTCTTCAACTCAAAAACATAAAAAACAGCCGGTTCAACTATTTTCTGGCATGTTTACTCATTATAATAGCATTTATTTTTTATATTTTAGTGTTTATTATTCAACACAGTATTGCCAATGATTCAACTATAACCATAACCCCTATTTTGCTTTATAATTATAATGGATTGAGTATAATTATCATTGCTTCTATTTGTTCCTTGTATTGTGCTTTATTATTTGTTTTTCGAAAATTATTGGAGGAAAGTTATAAACTACTGGGATCGCTTCGTTCATTTATTTTCATCCTTAGCATTATCGTTTTATTTTTTATCATAATTACTACTCTATTTTATTTTTACAATTATGCTGTTCGGCCTAATTATTATATTTATCTAATTATATTTCTTTTGTTTGTTATATTTATCGCCTTACATATTATATATCCCAAACATTTTTCCAGCGTTTTAACCCATACCCTTGCTTTTGCATTATTTAGTTTTACGGTATTTTTTATTACTGAAAATGCCAATAATAAAAAAGTAGAACGTCACAAAGATGATTTTGCACAAAATCTTCTGTTAACAGAAGATCCCTTGATGCTATTCGACTTATGTGAGATGGAAGATAATATTCGAAAAGATAATAAAGTATATTATTACCTGCGTAATGATAGCATTTCAAAAGACAGTATCATAAATTACATTCACAATCAATATTTGATCAAATACATCGATTCTTATCGAAAGAATATATCTTTAAGTATATTATCTACACCTAACGATAAAATCATATATGAAACTAAAAAGAAATTATTTAATCAAGCAGATAAATTCTCAAACGACAAAAACATAGCTTTTTTTCAAGCAGGAATGGGCAAGTCAAACTATATGATTCATATCCCTATACCTTATTACAAACAACAAACGATTGATACCGCCATATTGTTTATAGAAATGGAATCCTTATCGGATTATACCCGACCCCATATCAATAAAACAACCCATCGTATAGAATCTGAAATTGCGCAATTGTCGTATGCCGAATATATCAACGACACCCTAAAATCATACAAAGAATCCACTGCTCCTTATAAGCTTTTTCTAAGTGAATACAATTTAGATACTCTTTTTAATGGATTAGTGTTTTTTGCCGATGGATACAACCATACCATGTATTTAGACTCCCCCGATAAAGTTTTATTAATGTCAACGTATAAAGATTCATTATTCAAACAGCTGTCATCGGTATCTTTTATATTACTTATATTTTTATTTTATAGCATATTTCCTAATATGATGTTATTCTTTTTTGGAAAAAAACGGGTATACATTAGTTTTAAAGGGCAAATTCAACGGATGACCGTTTATTTATTATTAGGTTCTTCCATTGTAGGAGGAATATTATTTGCTCGCTATACCATTGCCACGAATAAAACACAATTAACTAACCAATCCATTAATCGAATTAATACTGTGGATCAGGTCATATTATCTGCATTGGAAGATACCTCGATTTGTATTGAAAATCTAAATATAGCCAATATAGCCCATTTGCAATATGATTATATAAATGACATCAATATATTTAATCTTAAAGGTGAACGCATCAATATTCATAAAAACAAAGCCACTTATCTACAAAGTAGATTTATGCGGATAGAGCCCCAAGCATTACAAGCCATAGGCGAAGAGAAAAACTCGTTGTTTATGCATGAGGCTATCATCGGTAACAATAAATATGTTATTTTATACAAACCCATGAGAGATCAAGTCGGCGAAATTATAGCCTATCTATCCTATTCGACAGTAACACGGCAAAATCGTATGGATTATCAGTTAACATCTTTCTTTTCTACTTTCTTAAGTTTATATGGATTATTTATTTTAATAGCGTTAGGTATTGGAAGTTTGGTTACTCAATACATATCTGCTTCTTTGACAGAAATATCAAAACGTTTAGCTAAAATTAAATTAAAATCTATCAATGAAAAAATTGAATGGAAGCGAGACGATGAAATCGGAGCATTGATAGAAGAATACAACCGATTAATCGACGAATTGGAATTAAGTGCCGAGCTACTGGCTCATTCAGAACGGGAATCAACCTGGAAAAACATGGCCAAACAAGTGGCTCACGAAATAAAAAATCCATTAACTCCGATGAAAATAAGCACACAACAGCTGCAAAAGGAAATCATGGACGGAAAAATAAATATTGACAAACTCAAAGCATATACCGGTATGCTGTTGGAGCAAATTGATATTTTAAATGACATAAGCTCCTCTTTCTCTTCCTACGCAAAAATGCATCATGGAGAAGGAACACAAGAAAACTTGACTCAAATTATTGAAAACTTACTAACGCTCCATGTCAATCAAAATAACTATGAAATTTCTTTTGTTAATAAAGTCACATCCAAGCATGCCTTTGTATTTATTAATAAAACACAATTGATTCGAGCACTAAATAATTTAATACGAAATGCCATCCAAGCATCAAAACCCAACGAAAAACAAAAAATCATCATTGAATTGACTGATTATGGGCAACAAATGTGGCAAATATTAGTTCAAGACTTTGGAATCGGTATGGATGCAAGCACTAAAAATTTAGCCTTTACCGCTCATTTTTCGACAAAAACAAGCGGAATGGGATTAGGATTAGTTATGGTTAAAAATATAATTACCGATTGGAACGGTAGTATTTCCTTAGAATCAGCCCCTAATATCGGGTCTACTTTCTCTATCCTTTTACCTAAAGCAAATCAGCAAAATATTTCAGTTTAGTAAGCATGGAAATTTTCTATCTTTTTCCATAAATGCACACGATCAAATCCTCCTACATTATGACCATGAGTAGGATAAATAAAGTAATCCACTTGTTTTTGAGCTTTGATACTTTTATCAATAAATTGAAGGGTGTTTTGCCAAACAACGGTAGGGTCGAGTGCTCCATGAAATATCAACAATTTTCCTTCCAGACTATCAACATAATTTAACAAGGAAGCTTTTTTATAGCCGTCGGGATTTTCTTGGGGTGTATCCATATAACGTTCCCCATACATGACTTCATAATATTTCCAATCGATTACCGGACCTCCGCAACTGGCACGATTAAACACTCCGGGATGTCTTAAAAACATCGACATCGTCATAAAACCGCCATAACTCCATCCATCTATTGAAAGACGATTGGTATCCACAAAATCTAAGGATTTTAAATAAGCAACTCCACACATTTGGTCTTCTACTTCTAGATCACCCAAACGACGATGAATGCAACTCTCGAACTCAAATCCGCGATAATTGGTGCCACGATTATCCAAAGTGAAAACAATATAGCCTTTTTGTGCCATATAATGCAAAAACCATCCTCCCGATAACCATGAATTGGTTACCATTTGAGAATGCGGGCCTCCATATACATATATAAATACCGGATATGTTTTGGTGGAATCAAAAGCGGAAGGTAAAATCATACGACAATATAAATCATCCTTATTTTTGTTTTGTATTGTAAAGATGCTTGTTTGAGGCAAAGCATATTCATTCAAATGATTCTTATTAGGAAGTAATAAGGCTTTTTCTTTACCATATTTATCTTTAATTTTTATCTCATTAGCAATCTGTAGGCTATTGTAAGCATCCAAAAAATACTTTCCATCGTAATCGGCGCTTACTTTATGAACTCCTAATTCTTGTGTAATACGTGTTATCTTTTGATTTTTAATTTGTAAACTATAAAAATGATTTCCCGTTATTTCATCCTTATTCGCATAGAAAAACATTGTCTTTCCCGATTTATCAAAACCGACAATGTCTTTCACTTCCCAAGTTCCCCGAGTTAATTGCTTCATTAATTTACCGGAGATATCGTATAAATACATATGATTCCATCCGTCACGTCGACTTAACCACACAAATTGATTGGAATTGTCAGGGAGAAAAAATAAAGGATGACAGGGTTCCACATATCGAGAATTACTTTCTTCAAACAAAGTCTTCATAAAAGCACCTGTTTGTGCATCGTATTGATTGCATTTCATATGATTTTGTGCCCGATTGAGCAGACAAATATAGATATAGTTTTCATCCGGACTCCATGTAACGCAACAAAGATATTGATCTTTAGGTTCTCCGGTTTGCATATATACGATTTTTTTATTTTTTACATCATAAACACCAAGACTTACCCCATGACTGGTTTCACCGGCCATGGGGTATTTTTCTTTTTTCAATTCGGCAATACGGCTTGAAATATCTACTAAAGGGTAATCGCTTACCATGCTTTCATCCATTCGATAAAAAGCTAAATAATTCCCTTTGGGCGACCAAAAAGACCCTTGTTCTATTCCAAATTCATTGCGATGTACGATATGCCCGAATTTCACCTCCTCGGGAGTTTCTTGATTTACTCGTAAGGGGGCAAACTGTTCACTAACTATATATAAATCATTTTTAATGGTATATGCAACCTGAGCATGATCAAAGTCAACTTGTATGTTTTCGGCATCTTTATCAAGGATAATTTTTCGGTCGATGCTTTTACTATCCATTGAATAATGTAGGTATTGATTTTGCCAATAAAAATAAAATCCTCGATGGGAAGTCCAATGCAGTATGTATGGAAACGAACGTAATATCGGCATATCAATAGCCTTTAACGCATCATTGATTTGACTTATGCTAACAAACGTATCGACGGCTGTTTGATCCACATTAGTTTTTAGTAAAAAGGAATCTTTTACATATACATAATCATAGCTATCTGGCAACCACTGTAATTGACTTAGATTGTCAGCATATAATTTACGTGACTTAAAAACATCTTCTAAATTAAAAATCTTGTTCTGTGAAAAAATTGACAAAATAAAACTGATACTAATGAAAAAGCAAAATAAACGTCGCATAAAATATAATATTAATATATAATTGATTAATTAGAATACAAATATAAAGTCCGAATAAACTTTTAGTTTGCAAAAATACAATTTTTCTTGCTATTTATGGACGTAATCTATCATTAACAGTAATTTCAATGCGTTTTCTACGAAAGTATTTTTCTTTCTCAATATAAAAAGCACCAAGTAAATCTTTCATATTTAAGCATATCAAATTTTCCTCCTATGAATCCTAAAATTAAGTATTTTTGTAAAGCTTTTTTTATGAATGTAAAAAACATATAAACATGCAAGCACGAAACACTTACGAGCAAATTTTTCCGATTTATTCTTATATGGTTGATGTGAATCAATACCTCACACTTCCAAACTTAATGAGTTTTATGCAAGAAGTCGCCTGGGCACATTCAAATAACAATGATGTAGGTTGGCATTTTTTGCAAAGTAAAAATATGTTTTGGGCATTGGTTCGACTTTATATAGAAATTGAACGCATGCCTTGTTGGAACGAAAGTTTACGATTAAAAACCTGGGGGCGTCCTATGGAATTGATAAGTTATCCCCGTGAATTTGTTGGTTTTGATGCTAACAACAATTGTATTTTGAAAGCCACTTCATCCTGGGTAATTTTAGATAAAGATGATTTTAAGCCACAAAAAATTGATATCGAACGTACACCTGCTATACTCCACGATGAAATAGTATTACAAAAACGTATTTCAAAAATACCACACCTGGAATTATATGAACCTAAAAATTATCATTCGGTATTATTTTCCGACATTGATATGAATAAACATGTAAATAATACGCGTTATCTAAATTGGATATTAGATGAATACGGTTTTGAATTCTTACAAACACATCGGATTGTATCGTGCAACATCCATTTCATGTCGCAAGCCCAAGCCGACACTTCATACGCTATTCAACGCGAAGAAAAAGAAAACTTACGTTTTATTTCTTCAATCTTTAGGTCAACACCGAAACAAGAATTATGTCGTGTGCAAATTAAATGGAAAGATATCAGTAGTTTATTGCATTGCACAAAATGAGATTATAGGCATTTTTTATAAAAAAAATAATGTATTTTTGCAAGCAACAAAAATCATGACCGCTATGATAAATATCGAAATTGAACCCGTTCTTGAAAAGAAAAACAAAACAGAAAATCATACCGAACATAAACTTCCAGAAAGTGAAGCAAAAGACTCCACGAAGAACAAAGAAGCTGACCGTATATCTCAAAGTGAAAGTCCGATTATTTCTCTTAAGAATGTAGATATATATCAAAAAAAAATACTGATACTTTCTGATATTAGTTTTGCTATCCATAAAGGAGAAATCGTATATGTAATTGGCAAAACCGGTTCAGGGAAAAGCAATCTTTTGAAATTATTATACGGAGAAGTTCCCTTGCTTAAAGGAGAAGTTGAAGTAGCCGGATATTCGCTTTTTAAAATTAAACCTAAAAATATCCTTCGTTTGAGACGAAAATTAGGCATTGTATTTCAAGATTTTCAATTATTATACGATCGAAGCGTATATGAAAACATGAAATTTGTTGCCAAAGTTACCGGATGGAAAGACAGCGTGAAAATAGATGAACGCATTGAAGAACTTTTAACTTTAGTAGGATTAAGAACAAAAGGACATAAAATGCCACATCAATTATCCGGAGGCGAACAACAAAGGGTGTGCATTGCACGAGCATTGGTTAATAACCCTGAAATTATCTTAGCTGACGAACCAACCGGAAATCTTGATCCTGAAACTTCGTTCGAAATCTTTAAATTATTTCACGAAATCAGTAAAAAAGGGACTGCTGTCATGATTGCTACACATAATTATTCCATTATTAATCAAATTCCATCACGCGTATTACAAATTGAACAAGGTAAAGTTTTTGAATAATCATGCTATCCATTTTAATTCCCATTTATAATTATAATGCTGTACATTTAGTACGAAGCTTACACAAACAAGCAAGTGCATTACACATCACATTCGAAATACTTTTATTAGATGATGCTTCCGATAACACACAATCTCGAGAAGATAATTTAATATTAAAAGAGTTAGCACATACAAAACTCATCGAATTACCGACAAAAGCCGGTAGATCTATTGCCAGAAATTTCCTTGCCGGACAAGCACAATATGAATATCTTTTGTTTTTAGATTGTGATTCAGAACCTGTGGACGATGATTTTATTAGAAGATATATCCCCTATTGTCAAGGAGAATGTGTGGTTGTGTGTGGTGGAACTGCCTATAAACCAATTCCACCCAAACGAAATCATCGACTAAGATGGGTTTATGGGACTCACTTCGAAACAAAATCAGCGCAAGAAAGAAATAAAAAACCTAATACTAAATTTTCGACCTTTAATTTCTTAATTGCAAAAGATCTTTTCTGGTCTATACGCTTTAATGAGTTGTTGAGAAACTACGGACACGAAGATACTTTGTTCGGGTTTGAACTTAGAAAAAGAAATTGCATCATTCAACATATTGATAATCCGCTTTATCATACAGGAATTGACGAAAACAAAGTATATTTGGAAAAAACACGACAAGGGGTCGAAAACTTAAAGATATTATACGAAAAATACCCTGACCATGATCTGCTTATCAAAGATATTCGTTTATTAAAAGTATATGCTATCATTGAAAAATGGAAACTATGTCGGTTTTTTTATTTAAATTATTTTTTATTTAAAAAATTCATGTTATGGAATTTCAACAGTCGATTTCCTAATTTATTTTTATTCAATCTGTATAAATTAAATTATTTATGTTTCTTAAAATATAACAATCCTAATGAATTATAATAAAAAAGGTATTTTAGCAACATGAATGAAACTTGTGAACAATTATAGATAGAAAACGTTATAAAATTAAATTAACACAATGATAAACTTGGATGCCTTATTAAGTATACCCTATGGAATGTTTGTCGTTTGTTCCGGCAACAAAACATTCGGCAATGGCTTTTTATCAAATGTAGTTTTTCAAATTACGGCCACGCCTCCACGCATGGGAGTATGTTGTAGCAAAGATAATTTTACCGCAAATATGATTCTTGAAAACAAATCATTTTCCATTTCCTTATTATCGCAAGAAACACCGGCATCGGTGATTCGGACGTTTGGCTATCAAAGTGGAAAAGACAACAAACAAAAACTGGCAGCTTGTACTTTAAAATATGGATCTTGCAATGTCCCCATTTATTTAGATCATACCATTAGTTATTTTGAATGTAAACTGAGCCAAACTGTCGAAGTCGGCAGTCATTACATATTTATAGGAGAAGTTGTTGAAGCAAACTTTCTAAACGACAATTTACAAGCAATGACTTATGAATATTACCGCAAAGTAATGAAGGGCAAATCTCCAAAAAACGCCCCAACTTATATAGATAATTCAATTAATATTAATTTAAAAACAAAAAACATGTCAACATTAAAAAAATATGAATGCGATGTATGCGGATACGTATATGATCCGGCAATAGGTGATGAAGATTCAGGTATTAAACCGGGAACTGCTTTTGAAGATTTGCCCGATGACTGGGTATGCCCCCTCTGTGGAGTAGGAAAAGATAATTTTACCGCCATTGATTAAGTATATCACGCTTTTTAAAAGAGGATTTTTTAAAAATCCTCTTTTTTTTTGTAATAATAGAAAAGATATGTTTTTTTTACTACTTTTGCGTTTTAAATAATCAATATATAAAATATAAAATCTATTAAAATGAGAAAGATTTATGTTCTTTTATCCTTTATCTTCTGTGTTTTTACTTTAAGTTCTCAAACTGTTAGAACACTGAACCCATCCATTTCCAAATCCTTAACGTTTTACAATTTTAAGTTGTATCCTTTAGACAAAAATCCGTCAATAGATGACGAAAATCAATATGTTTTTCGTAATAATTTTGATGAATTTTTACTTTACACTATCGACAAAAATGGCAAGGTAAAGACTTCACCAACTGTTAAAGTTCCCAAAAACCACTATTGGCAAGGCTGTTATCAAACTACCGACAAAATTGTCAGCATCTATGGTAGTAATGATGATGAAACCGTTAATTGTTATATTAATGTGTGTGATAAAAATAGAATGACCTGGAATCCGGAACTATTGGCTAGTTTTATTTGCCATAAAAAAGACAATTGTTATTCTAAGGTTTCGGTTTCACCCAATCAAACTCATTTTTGTTTCGTAGCATTAACTGCAGATAAAAAAAGTAATTTTCAAGGGATGAATGTCATGGTGTTTGATGCCGAAGGACAAAAAGTATGGGAAAATATGGTTTCTCCTGACTTTTCAAACAAAACATTTAATATAAGCGATGTTGCCATTACCGACGAAGGAGTAGTGTACATCAGCACTCCTGCTTATTCCGGTGAAAAGAAAAAAATATATGATGAAAAGATATATCTGTTAGAAATCAAAGAAAATGATTTTAAACAAGTGGAAAGTAATCAAAACATTGGGTATATTTCATCTGCTGAAATTAAATTACTGAAAAACGGTAATGTGTTTATTGGAGGCTATTATTCTGAAAAAAAAGACGATTTATTAAAAGGCACTTTTTCCTTGATGTATAATACAAAGGAACAATATATCTCTACCTTTACACAGCGTGAATTTCCAAATTATTTTAGTAAAAATGATGTTTCTTCGTTGAATTTAGACCAAATTTTTGAATTATCCAATGGACAAATCTATGTTTTAGGAGAACAATTGATGACAATCGTTTATCGTTCACAAAGTGGAAGTTCATACAAGAGCTTTGCCAAAAATATCGTTTATACTTCCATCGATAATAACGGAAACATTGAAAATCATGAAATCATAAAAAAGAATCAAAACTTTAATTCCTTTATCTATATCGCTGATTTTCGTCAGATATGCCTCTCCTACTATGCTTTCGAAAAAGACGGTGCATTATGTTTACTTTTCAACGATCATAATAGCAATATTAATTCAACTAAAAAAACAACCCCTCTTATCAATCCTGTCCGCAGTAAAAAGAAAAATATCGTCAGATTAGTAAAAATTGACGGAAGTAATCTTAGCAACCAAATTATTATGGACGGAAAACTCTTTAAAAAATCCATGCATACTTTTTTGTTCAACGAAGATAACGGATTGATTGTGGCCAATCTTGGAAAAACAGTTTCCATTGACAAGATAAGCATTACCATTAAATAATATTTATTCATTCTATTTATTACACCATGAATAAATATATCATCCCCTTATTAATAAGTTGTTTGTTTTCATTATATTCTATTAATGCCCAATCCCTCGCATCAAACTACAAAGTCTTAAGATCGGAAGGAGAAATTCCTTCCGATTTTAAAGATTTCATGCAAAAAAATCCTACTGCAGCAGATTTTAATTTATTTCTTAAAGAAATGTTTCTACAAGGGAACATACTCTACGGTAATCCATTAAATCAATACATCAATACCGTAGCCGATGAAATATTGAAGGATTATCCCTCATTGCGAAAAGAATTGCGTTTTTATATATTAAAATCACCTGTTGTCAATGCATCAGCAACGGAAAATGGGATTATTTTAATTAATATGGGCTTACTTGCTCAATTGTCCAATGAAAGTGAGTTAGCATTTATCATGGCACATGAAATTGTGCATTATGTTGAACACCATATTTATCAATTAAACACTTACGAAGAAGCCTTAAACCAAAAAGATTATAAAAACTATTACTTACAATATCATAATCGTTCGCGAGAACATGAAATGGAAGCAGATAGAATAGGATTCGATCGTTATTATAAAAACACAGCTTACAATCTTGAAGCACTCAACGGAGTGTTTGATGTTTTGCAATATTCTCAACTTCCTTTCGATGAAATTCCATTGCCTCGTTCTTATTTCGAAACAGATTTTTATCAATTTCCCGATGATTACTTTCTTACGGCTGTAACTCCCATCCGCTCCCGGGAGGACTATATTGATACACTATCCACTCATCCAAACATCCAAAAAAGAAGAGAAAATATTCTATCCCTTATGGAGGGGGTATCGGATGCAGGAAGAAAAAAATTCGTCCAGGATGAATCCTTGTTTTATGATATCCGCACTCAAGCTCGTTTCGAATGTATTAATCTATTCCTCATTCAACACAACTACGAAGAAGCTCTATATAATGCATACATTCTTGAACAAATATATCCCGATGAAGTTTTTCTTCAATTAGCCAAAGTGGCATCTATATATGGTATTGCCAAATTTAAAAGCTACGGACATTTAAGCAAAGCCATTCATAACTATAAGAATGTAGAAGGAGAAATACAACAAGTCAGTTATTTTTTTTCCAAAATATCTAAGAAGGAGGTCTTAATCTTAGCATTGCGTTTTGCCTGGAATGCCTATCAAAAATATCCTGAAAATACATATTTAGAAAATATAGTGAAAGACTTGATGGCTGAAATCAACATTAATAACAATATGGGATATACTGATTTTAGTGATTATCCCATGGGTAGCGTTTTAGATTCCACAATTGAAGAAACCGCATCAAACGATACGATGGTCCGTACGAATAAGTATGAGCGTATTAAACAACAATCCGCAAACAAAGTAAAACCTTCAGCAAAATTTAAAACGGCAAATTATATGTTGGTTGATTTTCGAAAGGATGAAGATTTTATGACTCTGTGGAATATAGCCATTAAAACATACGAAGATAAGGAAATCCATGCTTTAGTGCAAAATGATTCCCGCATCGATGTGCATAAATTATTGATTGTAAAACCGTATTACTATCTTGTACATAACAAAAGAAGAGCCAAAGCCAAATTAAAAAAATATGCCAATTCCGAAAAACAAAGTCAACGATTAAGCAAAACCATTCAGACATCACTAAAAAAACTTGAATTGCAATCATACGCATATACAGTGGATAATATTAAACAATTCAATACGGTCGACTACAATCAACATGCAAAAATCCAATCCTGGATTCAAAATTATGTTTCTGCGAATGGAATTGATATGATTCACTACCAATCGACCAGTATTCAAGAGATTGCACGAGAAACCGGCTGCGATGCCATCAATTTTATTGTAGTAAGTAAATCTAATGCTGATTTCTTCACCAAAGGAAAAAAATATTTTCTTCTTCCTGCCATACTTTGTCCTGTAACAAGTCCAGCAATGATAGCCCGTATTGCCTTGCCACGCAAAGAAATTGATGTGAATTTTATTGTAGTGGACATTGAAAATGGAGATATTATTCTCAACAACAGAATTATGGTTGAAGGCACAAACGTGAATGCATTTGTTAATCAATTTCTATATAATATGTACGCAAAACTTAAAACAAATAAAAAATGAAAAAATACATTATCTTATTGTTAACCTCAATCATTACCACTAGTTTTGCTCAAAACACAGGCTATATGGGGAGGCATTTTATCATTAATGCAGAAGCAAGTTTTTCGCCCGCTTTTGTAAAACCTACTTTTAATAAAAAAACTATAAATGATAGATTTGATTATTTTGCTTTTAATTTTTTCTTTACTCCTTCCATTGAGGCTATTGTATGGGAAAAAGGAACAGTAGGAATAGGATATAATTTCTTTACTTCATACTATGAAACAGAATATGAAACAAACCAGATTATTATATCATTAGAAGAAGACCCCTTTTTTAAATCATATTTTCTATATCAAATTAAATCAAATGGATGCCACTTATTTTACAAACAATATCTTGGAAAAACATATGCTCCTTTAGGACATTATTTGAAATTTACGGTTGATATGTTTTATAATCAATATCTATTTAAGGATAATTTAACTGACTCAATGATTTCCTTAGGATACGATGAAGATATTAGATTTTCACAAATTCCTCAAAAAGATATTCTTTTTGGGCTTAAGCTTGAATACGGTTATGATTTTCTCTTTTTCGATCGATTGAAATTTTCAACAGGATTCTCCTTGGGTACTACCTTAGGCGGCTATGAAGCATGCCTAAGAGACGATAGATTTAACAAGCCTCCTGACATTGAAGGATATGAACAAATAGCCTATGGGAAAACAAGATTACTCAATGCATATTGGTTTGGAATTAGAATAGGAATCGGTTTATTAACTATTTAATACATTAAAAAATATTACACATGAAAAAATTTATTTTATTTAGCTTTTCAATCATTGTTTTCTTATTCAACGCGCAAGCACAATTAGAAACAAACCTGGGATTACGAATAGGTGGCAATAATGAACTTTCATATCAAATTGGATTTAGTGATGGAGAAAGAATAGATTTAAATGCCGGCTTAGGTTTTGACAAACAAAAGGACAGTGCCTTTACCACTTCCTTTAGCCTAAGTTCACACTATCTCTATGCCTACAACTTCACAGGCGCTTGGTTTGTATATGGTGGTCTTGGTGCTGGATTAGAAGTATTAGATATTAGTTCATTGAAAGCACAAATTAATCAATTTTCGAATATAGTCGAAGGGAAAGTATTATTGTTAGTCGGAATTGAACATCAATTTGATTCACCCATATCTTTGTTTTTTGATTACCGTCCGGAACTTATTGTACGATTTCAAAATAAGGCTTTATTTCAATGGTACGGAGCTTCTATTGGCCTCCGTTTCCGTTTTGAATAAAATCTGAAAACACCTATCGATAATTCACTATTTACACAATAGTTTTTCAATAAAAACGTTTAATTGTGTAAATTTTATGTGATGAAGAAATGCATTAAATATAGCTGTATTTTACTATTTGCGATAAACAGTTTGCAAGCGCAGGAAGTATTAACCGGATTGCATGCCAATGAAACTATCAGGCAAATCTATGAAAATACGGATGCATTGCATCAAAAGACCATTAGTAGATTTATTGAACATAAGGCTATCAGCCTTCCTTTTATCGAAGATTTTTCAAATTACACCACCTATCCTGATACAGCTTTATGGATAGACATACAAGCTTACGTCAACCAAAGCTTTGCTTTTAATCCTCCAAGTGTAGGAGTTGCTACCTTAGATGCCGTCGACAAGCAGGGAAAGATTTATCCACATGCACAAAAAGAAGCATTTCCGGCTGATAGTTTAACATCAAGACCTATACGTTTAGATTCTATCTTCTACCCTTTTCCCAAAGCATTAACTGTCGCTGATTCGATATATTTCAGTTTTTATTTCCAACCTGGCGGTGGCATAGGCTTTCCTTGGGCTAAACTAGGGGATGCTCCGGAGTCGTCCGATTCGCTAATTCTTGAATTCGGGTATTATAGCGGTGATACCATTTTAGCCTATTATAGCTACAAAGATTTTCTGTTGTTTGATAATTATACTATTGGCGATACCCTTTACAGCCCATGCGATCACTCTTTATTTATTATTGCAACACAAGAATATGAAACAGGCGACACCCTCTCTTTCCCATGCGATTCTGTTATGATGATGGAAACTATTTGGAAAAGAGTATGGTCAACTCCCGGTATGAGCTTGCAATCCTTAGCCGACTCTCTGGGTCGCGATACTAACGATATGTTATTTCAAGGAGTTATGATTCCCATTACGGATTCCGTTTATTTCAATAAAGGTTTCCAATTTCGATTCCGTAATTATGCCTCGCTCGAATATAGCGAAAACAATCCCACCTGGGCAAGTAATGTCGATTATTGGAACATTGATTATATTCGTTTAGACAGGGCGCGTAACTTTGCTGATACGATAGTCGACGATGTGGCTTTTTCAGTAAATCCGGGTAGTATTTTAGCCCATTACCAAGCCATGCCATGGTCACAATTTAAAAACAATCAAAGTGGAGAAGTGAAACAAAACATGGCTGTTAAACTTAGCAATTTATCAGCTGTAGTAAAAAACACAGCCTATGTATATTACATAAGCGATACAACAGGAAATCAAATAAATAATTATGACGGAGGCTCCTATAATATTTCGCCGGTCTTATCCTCCGGCTTCCAAAACTATCCGGCACATACTTTCCCTCCTGTTACGGTGCAATTTCCTACAGATACGCATAGCAAAGCCGAATTTATCATTACTCATATATTTAAAGAAGCCGGAAGTGGCGACAAAAACCCTAAGAACGATACCGTTCGATTTACTCAAAGCTTTTCAAATTATTATGCATACGACGATGGAACTCCCGAATCCGGCTATACGGTCATTAATGTGTTTTCCGATAGAACGGCTATGGCCTTGAGATTCTCTTTGAAAAATGCCGATACACTTAGGGCTGTAGGCATGTATTTGAATCATGTATTAGACGATGCCAATATGTTTGAATTTACACTAACGGTTTGGGCTGACAGCAGCGGATGGCCGGGTAGAGTTATTCATAGCGAAACCGTTCAACCGGAGTACAATATCAACTTATACGGATTTCAACACTTTTACCTTTCCAAAGCGGTTCCGCTATCGGGAAAATTTTATGTAGGCTATCAAATTAATACTAAAAATTACTTAAACATCGGCTTTGACCAAAATCACAATAATAGCCAACATGTTTTTTATAAAACAGGAAATTATTGGGAAAACAGTTTTTTATCCGGAACCCCTATGCTACGTCCTTATGTAGGCAGAGCCTTGACTCCTGTACATATTTCTACTTCCGATAAATCCTCTTTTGCATTGGAAGTATATCCTAATCCGGCCAATAATCTATTAAATATTTCTCTTCCGGAGCACATTAACAAGCAAGACGTTATTATTGAAATATACGCCATTAACGGTCAAAAAGTTTACCGCGGAGATGGTGCAGCAAGCATAAATGTTTCTACGTATCAAACCGGATTCTATACCATCAAAGCATTTTATAAAGAAACACAGCAAATTTCTATTTCAAAATTTGTTGTTTACCATTAAAAACAAAATAGTATGCTCAATATCATTTTATTCGGTCCTCCCGGTTCGGGTAAGGGAACACAATCAAAAATGTTGCTTAAAAAATATAATTTAGAATATATTTCTACGGGTGATATATTACGTTGTCATATTGTCAACAAAACGCCTCAAGGTATAGAAGCAAAAGCTTTAATCGATAAGGGACAATTAGTCCCCGATGAATTAGTCGTTGAATTATTGGAAGCAAAATTAACGCAAAATAAAGATGCCAATGGCTTTTTATTCGACGGATTCCCCCGAACTTTGGTACAAGCTTATATATTGGAAGGATTGTTACTGAAAATCAACTCCTCTTTAAATGCAGTCATTGCCCTGGATGTACCTAAACAAGAACTTACACGTCGTTTATTAAACAGAGCAAAAATTGAAGGACGTAGCGATGATAATGAAATCGTTATTCAAGAACGTTTTCGCGAATATGAAAACAAAACCATGGCGGTTATTGATTTTTACAAAACCCGCGATATGTTCATCCCTATTGATGGAACCGGAAGCACAGATCAGATATTCGAAAGGGTGGAAAATGTTATTGATGGCGTTGTAAAGAAATCTTCGTACAACGTAGTCTTAATCGGACGACCCGGCTCAGGAAAAGGAACACAAGGAGAGATTTTCGCTAAAAAACATAATTTTCATTACCTTTCGACCGGCGAATTGCTATTATCCGAAATCAACAAAGGGAGTGAAATCGGCAAAAACGTAAAATCGCTGTATGCTAACGGGATTAGTGTGCCCGATGAATTGATTATCCGTTTAGTAGAAGAAGAAATGGCCAAATACAACGAACACCGAGGATATATTTTCAAAGGCTTTCCACGTACCTTAATACAAACCTATATTTTGGAAGGCATGCTACGCAGAATGAATAATTCCATTTCTTTGGTTGTATATTTAGATGTTCCTATGTTGAATTGTTTTAAACGGCTTTCCAGACGTGCACAAACTTCCGATGCCCGACCCTATGATTTAACCACAGATTTAATCATCGGAAGAATGGAAGAATTTGAAAACAAAATCAATCCGGTTATTAAATATTTCAAAAGCCAAAATAAACTCGTGCGAGTAAGCGGCGTAGGTTCACCTGAAAAAGTAGCGGAAGAATTAGACCAAATATTGGTGAAATCGCTCAAGAAAATTATTTAATCATTTGTATTTTTTGATATTTCGTCTGAAAAAAAAGCATAGGGTAAACGGCGACTGTTATATCGAGAAGCCATGACTTCTCCGTAGGCACCGGCTGAACGAATGGCAATTAAATCGCCTCTTTGGGTTTTGTTTAATTCAATATATTTACCGAAACAATCTGAACTTTCACAAACAGGCCCTACCACATCGTAAAAATCAACTTCTAAATCTGAACTAATGTTTTCTATGCGGTGATAAGCTTGATACAAAGCAGGACGTAAAAGATCGGTAAAGCCCGCATCAACAATTACAAACTGCTTAGTGTCTCCTTTTTTAACAAATAAAGTCTTTGTAATTAAAGACCCACATTGACCCACAATGGAACGCCCTAATTCAAAATGTAAGCGCTGACCGGTGTATAGTTGTAAATGCCGATAGAAGACCGAAAAATAGGCTGCAAAATCAGGAATGGAATAATGATTGGGGTGATGATAATCAATTCCTAATCCCCCTCCTACATTTATATGATCTACCTGAATATTCTTTTGAAGCATTTTTTTTTGAACTTCGTTTATGCGAACACATAATCCTTTAAAAGAGATTATATCCGTAATTTGGGAACCAATGTGGAAGTGTAAACCAATTAAACGGACATGAGACAAGGTTTTCACATAGTTCAATATAGCCTCTAATTGGGATAGATTAATCCCAAATTTATTTTCAGCAAGTCCGGTTGTTATGTAATGATGTGTATTTGGATTTATTTCAGGATTGATACGTAGAGCTATATGTGCAATTTTATGGTGTTTTTCTGCAAGTTGATTGATGACTTCTATTTCTTGTTCGGATTCTACATTAAAACAAAAAATCCCTGCTATTAAACCTAACTCGATTTCACGGTCATTTTTCCCTACTCCGGCAAACACAATGTGCTCAGGATTGAATCCAACATCCAAGCATTTTTTAATTTCTCCTCCACTTACACAATCAGCTCCTAATTCATGTTGTTGAATCATTGCTAATATTCTCGGATTGTCATTTGCTTTCACCGCATAGTGGATAAAGTAATTATACTTATTGGCTTCAACCATCAATTGCGACAGGGTAGTTTGCAAAAGTTCAGTGTCATAAAAATAGAAAGGTGTTTCCATCTCTCTAAAAACATCTACTGGAAAACTTCCTTTTATCATCATCTTATACAAATAAATTTGAACTTAATGCATTTAATGCTTGGAGCTTATGCTTTGATTCCACAAGAAAAGAAATGTTGTAATTACTTCCGCCGTAGGATATCATTTTGACAGGAATTTCTTTAATGGCATTTACAATTTTGGCCTCAAAACCGATATTATTATATTGTAAATCTCCAACTACACATATGATGGATAAGTCCGTTTCGATGGTGATGGTTCCGTATTGTTTCAAATCATCGACTATTTCAGGTAAGAATTTTTGATTATCAATCGTAACAGCCACAGCAACTTCTGAGGTAGTTATCATATCAATAGGGGTACGATAAATCTCAAAAATTTCGAATACTTTGCGAAGGAAGCCATAAGCCAATAACATTCTTCCCGATTTAATGCGGATGGAAGTGATATTATCTTTGGTTGCGACGGCTTTAATTTTCCCTTTTTCAATATCATTAGATATAAGTGTGCCAATTGCATTTGCTTGTAAAGTATTTAATAATCGAACCGGTATATTATTGATTTTTGCTGGCAATATACAGGTAGGATGAAGTATTTTAGCTCCAAAATAAGCTAATTCGGCTGCTTCTTCAAAATTCAAATGCCTTACCGGCGAAGTGTTTGCTATCAATCGAGGATCGTTGTTGTGCATGCCGTCGATATCTGTCCATATCTGTATTTCTTCTGCCGATACTATGCCCCCTAAAATCGATGCGGTATAATCGCTGCCTCCTCTTTCTAAATTATCGATTTCTCCATAGGCATTTCTACATACAAATCCCTGTGTCAATATAATCTCTGTTGTTGGTTGGGATTGGAAGATTTCTAAAAAGTTCTTTTTTATATAAGGGGTATCCGGTTCATTGTTTTTATCTATACGCATAAAATCTAAAGCCGAACACAAAGTAACTTCTTTTTTGTTTTCAAGTAAATAATAATACATCAGGTGAGTAGACAGAAATTCCCCTTGTGCTACTATTGTTTTTTCAAGCATGGGGGTAAAGGCTTCCTGACTGAGCTGATTCAATAAATCAAAATGAGTAAGAATTACATCTGTACACTTTTGCTTAAAGCTTTCCATCGAAAACAATTCATCCATCACTTGGATATACTTTTGCTTTAATCCGTTGATTGTTTCAATGGATCCATCTATATTATTTTTAGATAAATAATTGGATATCTCATACAAGGCATTGGTTGTTTTCGACATGGCCGATAATACTACTATCTTTCTTTCGCCATTAGCTATGATATTCGCTACGTTTTTAATCCGTTCTGCCGAACCTATGGATGTTCCTCCAAATTTTAAAACTTTCATTTAGGTAATATTTTTATAAAAAATGCTGCATCGTTTTATTTTTTCTCGGATACGATATATTTTTTCTGATCGACGTGAAAATAATAGGATTGTATCAATGCTTTCAAGTGTGTTAGGGCATTTTGTTGTGCCGGGGAGTTTTCTTTTGCTATATTTCTTTTCTGATAGATATCATCGACCGAAAAAGCTGATATCACTTCATTTTCATTTAAATAGACAGTAATAGAATCGCCGATGCACTGATACACTTCGTTCATGTAGTTCGTCGCCATAGGGAAACGTTCCTTTTCGTTGAACACATCCCGGCCAAACGCAAAATAAGGTTTGTTATATCCTATCAAACCCAAGAGAGTAGGCATAACATCGAGTTGTTGAGTAGTGGTGCTATCCAGACCTTTTAATGCTGAACCCGGCGCATATATAAAATAAAAGATAGCCGCTGAGCCTTTGAGTGTTTTTGTTTGCTTTGCATATTTTTCGGGCGAAACATGGTCGGCTACAAATACAAATATCGTGTTTGTAAACCAAGGCTCGTGTTGTATCCGTTCGAAAAGCTTACGCAACGACAAATCGGTATAGGCCACACAAGGTTGAACCAAAGTATGACCTTTGGGCATTTTATCGGCATAATCGGGAGGTAATGTGTAAGGATGATGCGACGTAAGGTTGAAAACGCTAATAAAAAAGGGTTGTGGCATCTGTTGTATTTTATCGGCCATAAATTGATAAAAAGGCATATCATACACCCCCCAAAAGGGTTCTATCGTATTTACATTTACCAGATAGTCTGCTTCATAATCTTCTTTTGAAAAGAAGGTTTCGATTCCGGTCATCGAAGCATAAGCTTCAAAGAACATGGAATTTTTTTCAGTCCCGCAGAAGAAGGCGGTCTGATACGCTTCTTTTGACAATAGTTTTGGCAACCCTTCCATCAAACCAAGGGATTGAGGCATCATCACAAAGGGTTTTTTATAAGAAGGGATGGATGTTAAGATAGAAGGAAGCGCTTCTATCGACTTCAAACCGTTGGCAAAGGCGTTGGTAAACGTATAACTTTCTTTCATTAAAGAATCCAGAAATGGCGTATACCCTTCGCTGTCGGGATAGAGTTCAGGACAATAGAATTTGGAATGTTCTTTGCTGAAACTCTCCATCACGAAAATAATAATGTTCCGTTTCCCGAGCTCGTAAAGCGGTTTAGGTTTCGGATAGTGATAAGGAGAATATATCAACGCAACTTCTTCTTCATTATAATAGTGTGGATTTTCTAAAGCCGAAAGTTCAAAGGTTCTCATCAAGCAAAATGGATTGCTTAAAATCAAATACGCTTGCTGAGGCGTTTGAGTGTAGCGGGCAGCATTGCATAAGTTATATGGACGCAATTTCGGATTAAACCCGCCGCGGGCTCCTCCTAAAGCGGCTAACACAACAAAACAAAACATCAAGCTGTGAATAAAATAATATCGAATATTACTTTTTAGCCTTAACGTAGAAAAAGGAATCTTTTTGTATACATAAACCATTAATACAATACAAAAAATCCCCACAAAAATAAGCCAGAAATTTTCCCACATTTGATCCATAAATATGGGAAGAGTATTGTCGTTGTGTGTAAAATGAAATTCTTCGGAGGTAATACGCTTTTGAGTATAGTGAAAGTAAACTACATCTATTAAATTCAATATAACTATAGCTACAGTATTGCTTATAATATAAATCCAAAACAATATTTTTTGATACATCTGATGTGCCCGAAAACGAAACGGCAAGACCGATAACACAATAAATAATCCATTGATATACACTATGGATATCGTATCAAAAACCAAGGAACCTTTCAGCAAACTCCCGAATTGCGATAGCGTAATAGGACCTAATATTTCTTGATTGTAAAAATAAAAAATTACTTGTGTTATGAATAGTATACCATAAAGAATAAGTAACCTTAATGTAAGGGTCGTAACATCATTCCGTAAGATATGTTCCAGAATAGGATAACTGCTTTTTTTTAAATTGTTATGGTTCATTGTTCATAATTTATGTTTGTATAATTGGTTAAGAAAATAAATTTTCTATCTCATAACGTTGTTATCTTTATATAATTGTTTATGTATGCTAAAAAAATGCTCTTATAATAACTCGGCTTTCATGTAGGAAATTTCTTTCGTCGATAATCCGAATTCTTTCTGTATAAATTGATCGATAGGCATAAAATGGGTATTATGTAAGACGCAATTCCTACATAATTGAAGCAGTTGTTGTTTTTTATCCTCCGTTAAAATAGGAATAGGAAGTTGTTCCAGATGGCACCTCAACACTTTAATTGATGCAAATTGCTTCTGAAACATATATTGATAGGGTAAGGAATTAAACAAAGCAGCAATAATCATGATGGGATAGTCGGGAATTCGAGGGATAAGTATATTGGCGCTGTTCAAACTAAGCTTTTGCTTATCGTCGTAAGCAAAGATTAAATTTTTCGAAATAAAACGATAGATAAGCTTTTCCTTGGCTCGATATTTTGCTTCAGAAGCGGTTTGTTGGAAGAGATCAGGCCTATAGTGAATGTATTGTGTGGCTTTTTTTAAACGGAATCTATCAATGTCTTTCCCCCCATAAATTTCTTCGTAATCCTCTTGAGGACTTGGAGAAATGAATTTTTTATTGTTTCCGGTTACTATGCCCAAAGCCCAATCGGCTTGCTTTTGTAAAGTGATATGGGGAAAAGAATACAACTTATTCAATATAGCATCATCAAAACTAGTAACATGTATATCAAAAACATGGTCGGGATTCTGTTCCCATTTCGACTGCGTCAGCTGATATGTTTTGTTCTTTTTACACACGCTAATATCTGATGGATAGTCTTTATGCTTAATGAGATCCAATCGAATGATGGGTGTAAATACATTTTTAAACACACGGTCTAAATAGAATATTTTATAAATATTTGTTTGATTTAAAATATATTGACGAATGTCTTTGTGTTTTTTGACATATAAAATAGATTCGGGCAAAATAAAAGAAATCCGCCCGCCATCACGCACAAGATCGATGCTTTTTTTTAGAAATAAAGAGAACGATTCACCGGTTATGATAGGAGGGAAAAGGGTTTTTAATTGTTTTTTTTCTGCTATGGTGAAATGAAAACCCCAGGGAGGGTTGGTTGTAACCAAATCGAAGTCACGGTGTTCAAATATATCGAATAAACTGTTTTGATGATAGATATGCGGGTTGAAGTTAAGATTTTTATATGCTATTAAAAGATTTAAGCGGGCAATTTTCACGGCAATCGCATCTACATCAATGCCGTAAATCTGTAGTGGATTACCTATTTTTTCGGCCAAAGCCAATAAAAACTGACCCGTACCACAACAGGGATCCAATACTTTCGAATCGGGCATTACATAGCTATGTACAATATCCTCTACTATATGTGCCGGTGTATAATAAGACCCAGCCTTCGATTTTTCACCTTCATTCATCATCGATTGATAAATAAATCCCAGCACATCCTTTTGATTGGGTATCGGACAGTGCGTTAAAAACAAAAAATCGTCCTTTATTTCCACAGTCGAAATCCACTCTTGAATTTCTTTTCCAATTTGTGGGTTTGTAAAATGAAAGCGTTTGGCCAATACATCTGCTTGCGTATAAGAAGATAGCAATCCCTCTTGTTGAAGTAGATTCAAGCTTAACAAAGCAAGGGCTGTTGAAGTGGGTATGTGATGTTGATGAATATATTTCACAATGGAATAAATGTATTTTATATGAAGGTTGTCTTGGGAGTATTCATTGGGAACAAAAACCTTAGAGGCTTTCGATTTATTTGCCCTGCTGTTTAGCTTGGTAAAAGTCCCGTTCGCAATTTCGGAGCGTAAATTCATAACTTCCGACAAGAGCAAAACGTTTTTATCGTTACAAGAGTTAACCTGTAGATAACCGTACTTAATCCAATTACGTATGGTAACTATCGAAATATCTAACAATGTGGCTGCTTTACTTATCTCTACGGTTTGAAAATTGTTTACATCTTGATAAATATCTTTCATATTTAATTTTGTAAAATTATATACAAAAATACATAAATACTTTAATATACAAAATGTGTCAAAAAATGACTTTAAACTGTATCGACTCACTTGTGTTTTTTCATTTGTTTTTAGGCATTTATATATTTTATCTCCTAAAAAACACCTTAGGTATGCTGATAAAAGAAATACTTACACCCTGCAAATAGGGATTAGCTGATAATGAAAAAGCTATGTTTTGTTCTACGTATTTATACAAAATCAATAAAAAGTCTTGCATTTTCAATTTATTTCAATTCCGTAAAATTTTATAGAGAAAGAGTTTTGTTTGGGTGCGCACCCAAAAGAAAATTTGTGCCTTCTCGTCAAATTTCTATAACTATAAAAAATCTTTTGGGTGCGCACCCAAACAAAACGCAATTGGTACACATTTCTAATGAAAGGAAATAAATTATAATTCTCCGTCAACAGATTTAAACCCATACTTGATAAATTCATAGTGGTATAAAATAAACTATGAAATAAAACGTTTGTTTTCCGTTGATTACATCAATAATATGAAACATGTCTTTTTGTGTTTATCCTTACGTCATGGAAGTGTTGAGGGATTAGGTCTATAAAATAAAAATTGAAAACATAAAAAATGTACTTTTGTAAAAATTAAAAAAACAATGGGTAAAT
>DHTG01000067.1:0-5032 GCA_002411545.1 Bacteroidales bacterium UBA5266
GTAAAATTATTTTTACGAAATTTGCATCACGTAAAAAAATAAAACTTATTTTCGGCATGAGGCTGAAAAGCTTATTTTTAATAACACATATACACGATTACACCATGAAAAATATTAAAAATGCCCTTATCAGTGTTTACAACAAAGAGATGATTCTTGAGATTGCGGAAGTACTTCAAGCAAACAACATCCATATATTTTCGACCGGAGGCACCTATGATTATTTACATAAGCACAACATTGCCGCCACCGAGGTCGAAACTTTGACCGGTTATCCTTCCATATTCGGAGGAAGGGTTAAAACCTTGCATCCGACAGTCATGGGCGGCATATTATATCGTCGCGAACATGAAAAAGACATCGAACAAGCAGAATACTATAAAATCCCTCCTATCGACTTAATTATTGTTGACTTATATCCTTTTGAAGAAACCCTCCTAAACAGCAACGATCCCGATGAAATCATTGAAAAAATTGACATTGGAGGCATTTCCTTGATTCGTGCTGCTGCAAAAAACTATAAGGATGTGCTGTGTATTCCCTCTCGCGACTATTATCAAGACATCCTGAATATCTTGCGCAAGGGGAAAGGAACTACCCATTTGGAACAACGTAAATTCTTTGCCACAAAATGCTTTAACATATCTTCTCATTACGACACGGCCATTTATCATTACTTTTTGGGCAACACTTCCTTGCGATACGGCGAAAACCCTCATCAAAAAGCCAATTATTACGGGAATTTAGATGATATGTTCGAAAAATTAAACGGCAAAGAAATATCTTACAATAACTTATTGGATATAGATGCGGCGATATCGTTGGTATCCGATTTGGAAGCAAGCAGTTTTGCCATTATCAAACACAACAATGCCTGCGGGGTAGCCCAACGCAACACCTTGAAAGAAGCCTGGAAAGATGCCTTAGCCGGCGATCCTATTTCGGCCTTTGGGGGTGTTTTGATTTGCAATGACAGCATCGACAAGGCATGCGCCGAAGACATCAATTCCCTCTTTTTTGAAATCCTCATAGCTCCGCAATTTGAAGATGAAGCGCTCTCTATCCTAAAATCAAAAAAGAATCGCATTATCTTAAAACAAAAGAAATTTGCCTTATCTGAAAAAATATATCGTTCCTTACTCAACGGACTTATTGAACAAGAGAGGGACATGTCAATCGAAAGTATAGACAGCTTGAAATATCCCACTCAGAAAAAACCTTCAAAAGCGGAACTCGATGATTTGTTTTTCGCCAATAAACTGGTAAAACACACCAAATCGAATGCCATCGTATTGGTAAAGAATAAACAATTGCTGGCATCGGGTATGGGGCAAACCTCACGCGTAGATTCCTTACAACATGCCATACTGAAAGCCAAACATTTTAATTTCGATTTACGCGGTGCCGTATTGGCTTCGGATGCCTTTTTCCCTTTCAGCGATTGTGTGGAATTAGCCGCCGCGGAAGGCATTAGTGCTATCATACAGCCCGGAGGCTCCATACGCGATCAAGAATCCATCGACGCCTGCGATAAACATAAAATTGCGATGGTATTTACCGGCATCCGACATTTTAAACATTAATACAAATAACCTGAAACAAAAGACATCATTTTACGTTTAAACAAAAAGATACTTAAATATAAGCAAATATGGGATTATTTTCCTTCTTTACGAAAGAAATTGCTGTTGACCTCGGCACGGCAAATACATTAATTATACATAACGACAAAGTAGTTATTGACGAACCTTCGATTATCGCCATCAACAGAACTACCAATAAATTAATGGCCGCAGGCGAGAAAGCTTTGATGATGCAAGGTCGAACGCACGAAGACATCAAAGTGATACGACCGCTGAAAGACGGCGTCATTGCCGATTTCCAAGCCGCAGAATTGATGATAGTTGAATTTCTTCGCATGATGAATGCCAAACAAAAAAGCTTGTTTCCTCCATCCTTGAAAATGGTGGTTTGCATCCCTTCGGGCATTACCGAAGTGGAAGAACGTGCGGTAAGAGATTCTGCCGAACAAGCTGGAGCCAAAGAAGTGCGCTTGATCCACGAACCTATGGCCGCCGCTATCGGCATCGGTTTGGATGTGCTCGAACCTACCGGTAACATGGTAATCGACATTGGCGGTGGAACCAGCGAAATTGCAGTTATCTCCTTGGGCGGTATCGTAAGTAATAAATCCATTAAAACTGCCGGCGATGAATTCAACCAAGACATTGAAGAATACATGCGCCGCGAACATAATATGTCGATTGGTAAACGTACCGCCGAATTGATAAAAATCAATGTAGGTGCAGCTCTTACCGATATTGAAAATCCTCCCGACAGCTACGAAGTAAGAGGAAGAGACTTGCTTACCGGTATTCCCAAAGCCATTTATGTAACCCATCAAGAAATTGCCATTGCGTTGGATAAATCCATACAACAAATCGAAGTAGCAGTGTTAAATGCTCTGGAAAATACCCCTGCCGAGCTTTCGGCCGATATTTATAAATCAGGCATCTATTTAGCCGGAGGCGGCTCACTCCTCAGAGGATTAGACGTTCGTTTGCATATTAAAACCAAACTACAAGTGCATATAGCGGAAGATCCCTTGCGAGCTGTTGCCAGAGGCACCGCCACCGCCTTGAAAAACTTTGACCGTTTCCCATTTCTCATCAAATAAATGATTATTTATCTGCTTATTAACTTACGATAGCCTTGAATAAGCAAATACTGCGTTTAGCCATACCCAACATTATCACCACTATCACCATTCCCCTGCTGGGAATGATTGATGTTGCCATTTCCGGACACCTCGGCTCGGAGCAATATCTGGGAGCTATCGCATTAGGTAGCATGATTTTCAACTTTATCTATTGGAATTTCGGATTCCTACGCATGGGCACCAGCGGATTTACTGCCCAAGCTTATGGCGCCGTTGACAAAGAAGAAATCATGCATATTTTCACACGTGCCATGAGCATAGCCTTGATCAGCTCCTTTTTGTTACTACTGTTACAATATCCAATCAAAATTCTTGCATTCAACTTAATAAACGGAAGTCCCGCGGTTGAAAACTATGCTGCAACCTATTTCAATATTTGCATATGGGGCGCCCCCGCCATTTTGGGTATGTACGTAACCAAAGGATGGTTTATCGGTATGCAGAATGCCAAAACACCCATGTGGATAGCTATCATCATTAATATAGTTAACATCCTGTTAAGCTTGCTTTTCGTTTTCAAATTCGGTATGAAAATAGAAGGTATTGCGCTGGGAAGCGTAATCGCCCAATATACCGGTTTGATAATGACATTGGTGTTCTGGATAATGTATTATCGGAAATACCTCAAGTTTTTTTCATGGAAGAAATCAATGGCCATCCACAAAATGATAATATTTTTCAAGCTAAATATCGATATATTTCTACGAACCATCTGCTTGATAACTGTATTCACCTTTATACCTGCCATAGGAGCTAAAATGGGCGACAGAATATTAGCTATTAATATATTGTTAATGCAATTCTTTACTTTATTTTCTTATATCATGGACGGGTTCGCCTATGCCGGCGAAGCCTTAACAGGAAAATTTATCGGTAGTAAAGACATCTTACTCCTCAAACAATCCATCCGCTACCTTTTCCGTTGGGGGTTGGGTCTAACTGTTGTTTTTATGATTGGTTACGCCTTCTTTGGAAAATATCTCCTGCAAATCTTTACCGATAGCCGCGAAGTAATTGCCGCAGCCGAAAGTTATTACTATTGGGTACTTGCCGTTCCGTTAGCCGGTTTCGCCGCATTCCTTTGGGACGGCATATTAATCGGTGCTACCGATGCTAAAATCATACGAAATTCCATGTTTATGGCCACCGCTGTTTTCTTCGCCGTTTACTATAGCCTCGAAACCACGATGGGGAACAATGCCTTATGGCTGGCTTTCATCCTATTCCTTGCTTTAAGAGGCATTCTACAAAGCATATGGGCTCCCAAAACTATCTTTCGCTCTTTCCAACACAAAGCAAAACACATCTAATAAGTTCAGCACTATGAACAACCATCAAAGTTATGCATACAAGACCGTATATTATCTACCTAAAATCCTTCTTATAACATAAGAATATGTGATGTTTTTTTTGTACTTTTGCATCCCGATATAAGTATCTTTTACTACTTCATATGCATTTATGTTAAAAAAATTAACTCACAAAGCCGCCTTTCTCATGTTTAGCTGTCTCATCATTTGTAATTATGTTGATGCACAAAGACAATCCATCGATCTTCCTGCTAAGAACGAAAAAGAAGAAATCTATAGCGGCGGCATGCTGTTTTTGCAAGGCGGCGGATTGATTTATGACAATCCACACCAACAGATAAAAGATATTAGTTACGGTTTCGGAGGTATTTTACGCGTTTATTTCTTTAAACACCTATGTGTAGGCATTTACGGCGGGACACAAAAAACGAGCTATCCTACACAAGGGTCGAACTATTCTTACTTGCAAATTGGCTACGGAGGACCTTTTATAGGAATGAGTCTGAAAAAAAACAACTTCCGCTATTCTGCCTCGGCATGCTTGGGAGGAGGAAGCATTAAAAACCTCCACATCGAAAAGCAAAACAACCAACTTTTGTCGGAATCCTACCTTTATAAAATCCCTGTTTTCATCCTATCGCCCCTGGTGAGTGTGGATTACTTTCTCAGCAAAAAAATCGCCCTGAGCTTACAAGGCAGTTGCTTGTTTGGCCTGCACGCATCCCATCCTCCCTTGTATAATCCCTGTTTACAAGTGGGCATTTTGTTTAACCATTAAAGGTCGGAGAGTTATTATTTGTCGTTGTATGAATCCCTGGAAATTCATTTACATTCGCACCATTACAGAGATACAATCCATTATATTTCAATAGATTTCGTATACTTGCACAAGCTTTTCGACGAGAAAAACAATAACCTATCTATACGCTCTAAGCTAAAAATTCACTTTTATTTTATTTCATAAAAAATCTATCCTATGTCGTCTTTGTTTGGGTGCGCACCC
>DHTG01000067.1:5207-6972 GCA_002411545.1 Bacteroidales bacterium UBA5266
GTTTGGGTGCGCACCCGGACAAAACGCTATCCTATCTTATTTTGGCCCTATCTTACTACATGGTAGATAACAAACAATCGACGATAAACCTTCCCTGTGTTTTCAGAAACCTTTTGTTAAAAAAAATAACTACTTTTGTATCACAAAAAACAACATAAAGATGTAATCATACCATGCAACAGGGAATGGTAAAAGCTATTCTATAGATTGAGCTAAACGGTAAAAATATGAGGATAATACGTAAACATAAATTAACGATAATAGGGATAGTCTTAGTAATTATCAATTTCTTAGTGAAAGGTCTTTTTCTGGCCAATAATTCACTGGGAGGGGACGAACCATTTAGTGTTTATCATGCCCAAATGGATATCATTTCGATCATACAACTGCTTTCAGCAGGGAACAATCCTCCTTTGTATGAAATACTGTTGCATTTTTGGATAAAAATATTCGGAATATCTGAGTTTTCCGTTCGTTTCCCGTCTTTGTTATTCAGCTGCATTAGCCTATGGTTTATCTATAAAATTGGTCATAGCTATCTAAATAAACGCATTGCTTTGTATGCAAGCCTTCTATTCATATTCTCCAATTATCATATAGTGTTTGCACATGAAGCAAGAGTGTATGCTTTCTTAGGTATGTTGACGATAATTTCCATGTACTATTTTATGGGAATAGTATACGATTATCACAAAAATGCACAACAAGAGGTCAATGAAAAATTAAAAAAACGCACAACAACCCACTTTATACTACTGACTCTTGTAAACACACTGATTATTTATTCTCACTATATCGGATTTTTCGTTGTATGGACTCAGGTTATATTTCTCTTAGGTAACAAAAATCTTCTTTCTAAGCATTGGAAAAAGATACTTCTGAGTCTAAGCCTTATGTTGATTCTATATATCCCAAACATTTTAGTGATATGGCTTAGGTTTATAGAATTTTCTAAAGGCACATGGGTACGGCCTCCTGAGGGATTTGAAAGCATTTACAATATGTTATGGTCATTTTCTAATATTCCGGCTGTTACTGTTTGCGTCATCACTTTAGTATCTGTATCCTTGTTAAAATTCATTGTTAGGTATAAAAAAGAACAAAAAAAACTGCTCTATGTATTTGTTATTTTTTGGTTTGCATTTATATTCTTAGGTATGTTCAGTATTTCATATTGGATTCCCATGTTTCTGGATAGGTATGTAATGCCTGCTGCCATCGCTTTTCCCTTATTGTTGGGCATTTGCATGGATTATGTCATTAAAAAACCTAAGTATAACTACATCATACCGGTTATTCTCTGTTTATTATTTATCATGAGTGCCAAACCAAACATCACCAATAAAAGAAATGTAAGAGAATGCGTTGAAAAAATAAAAGAGATTAAACAAACAAATACTTTGGTGATTATTTCTCCCTCTACTTTTATGTTGAATTTTTCTTATTACTATAATATAACATTCTTCAAGAACTATCACTCTCAGAAGATATATTCAAGGATACATCAAGCTCTAATTTCAGAAAACATATATGCAATCAATGACATCAAAGAGATAGATTTAAAACCTTGGCATCACATAGCGTATGTAGATGCTGCAGCGGATTTTTCATCTCCTAATAATAACATAAAAAAAGAATTAGACGCCCATTACCACCTAAAGAATACATTTCAGTTTTACGAAATATTTAATGTTTTTGAATATAAAAAGAAATAAACAAGAAATGTAAAGGCTGCATCTGCAAAACGCTGCAACAATATGGGGGG
>DHTG01000073.1 GCA_002411545.1 Bacteroidales bacterium UBA5266
ACACACATTTTGGGATATTACCAGAATATATATTCCTGACTTTGCGTTGGCTCGCGACTCGAGACTTTTTTCATCTTTATCCATAAAAAAAGGTTGCTTTTAGAGGCAACCTTTTTATCTATACACAGGATGTTTTACCAAGCAAACAGCGGTCGGTTCGACATCATATCGTTCACGTTTTTGCGTGTTTTCTCGATCAGGGTTTCGTTGTTGATATCGCATAAAACGGTATCGATCATATCGACGATGGCAGACATTTCGTTTTCTTTTAAACCGCGGGTAGTAATGGCGGGTGTTCCAACCCGAATCCCGGAGGTGGTAAAAGGAGTGCGGCTGTCGAAAGGAACCATGTTTTTGTTGATGGTAATATCGGCTTTCACAAGGGTATTTTCGGCTACTTTACCGGTCAAATCGGGGAATTTAGTGCGTAAATCTATCAACATTAGATGATTGTCTGTGCCTCCGGAAATGATTTTATATCCTTTGTCAACGAAAGCTTTTGCCATGGCATTGGCATTTTTCTTTACTTGGTGAATGTATTGCGTGTAGGTATCGCTGAGTGCTTCGCCGAAAGCAACGGCTTTGGCTGCGATGACGTGTTCGAGGGGACCGCCTTGTACGCCGGGGAATACGGCTGAATCTAACATAGCCGACATTTTCTTGATTTCGCCCTTAGGAGTGGTAATACCCCATGGATTATCGAAATCTCTACCGAGAAGGATCATACCGCCGCGAGGGCCTCTCAAGGTTTTATGGGTGGTGGTGGTACAAATGTGGCAATATTGGATAGCGTTGTTTAATAAACCTTTGGCAATAAGTCCGGCCGGATGAGCAATGTCGCCCATTAAGATAGCTCCTACCTTATCGGCAATTTCGCGCATGCGTTTCCAATCCCAATCGCGGCTGTAAGCTGAAGCACCGCCTATGATTACTTTCGGGCGTTTTTCGAGGGCAACGGCTTCCATGGTGTCGTAGTTAATGGTACCCGTTTCTTCTTCTACGGAATAATCTACCACATGATACAAAAGACCCGATGAATTTACGGGCGAACCATGCGAAAGATGTCCACCGTGATTGAGGTTTAGTCCCATCAATGTATCGCCGGGTTTCAAGCAGCATAATAAGACCGCCATATTGGCTTGTGCTCCGGAGTGCGGTTGCACATTGGCCCATTCGGCGCCGAAAAGTGCTTTGGCTCTGTCAATGGCTAATTGTTCGCTTTGGTCAACAATTTGGCAGCCGCCGTAATATCGTTTGCCCGGATAGCCTTCGGCATATTTATTGGTTAATACCGAACCCATGGCTTCCATCACCTGATTGCTTACAAAGTTCTCAGAAGCGATTAATTCTATGCCATGTGTTTGTCTTTGCCTTTCTTTTTCGATTAAATCGAAAATCTGTTTATCTCTTTCCATGATTATTTATTTTTTATTATTTATTTTCAGTCGAAAAAACGTTTACAAAAGTACAACTTTTTTAGATATTAGCTCCGTATTTCTATGCCTGTTTTACGTAAATTCTCCCAGAAGTCGGGATATGATTTGCTGACGCAAGCGGGATTTTCGATATAGATGGTTTGATATTTGTGGATAAATAAGGACAAGCTCATTGCTATGCGATGATCCTGGTAGCATGCAAAGCAAGGAGGTGACGGAAGGGATTTTGATTCGGGTATAATCTTAAAGGTGTTTTTGGTATATTTTACCGTCGTTATTTTGTTTAACTCTTGGTAAAGAGCCAGTAAACGGTCACTTTCTTTATAGGTTAAATTATGAATTCCTTTGAGGCATGTTTTTACTTCCAAGGCGGAGCAGAGCACAGCCAACACAGGAACCAGGTCTAAATGATTGCTACAATCATAGGTAAAAGTTTGAGGAACTTTATCAAATTTTTTCTCAATCCAAAGCCCTTCGCGGGTGTAGCGGAGGCTAAGGCCGAAAGGATACATGATTTTTTCGATCACGGCATCGGATTGCAAGCTACTTTTGCGTAGTTTTTTGATGCATACTTTCGTCGAGTATTGCAAGGCTACCCATGCAAACCAATAGGCTGCCGACGACCAATCATATTCCACTTCTATGGATTGAATTTCGACAGGGGGAGCCATATGTTTGTATGTGATGGTATTATCTTGCAAGCTGATATCGATTCCCAGTTTTTGCATGAGGTCTATAGTCATCTCAATATAAGATTTAGAAGCCTGTAAATGTGAAATTTTCACTACGATATCTTTTTTCAGAAGGGGAAGTATCAACAGAAAGGCACTCACGAATTGGCTGCTTTTTTCCGCATTGAGTTCTATGTTTTGTGGAGGGCAAAGGTATTCTTGGCCTGTAATTTCCAGAGGAGGAAAGCCATGTTTTTCTTTATAGGTTATCTTAGCACCACAGGCTTGCATTCCTGTGACCAAAGCTTCTATCGGACGGCTTTTCATACGGGCATCGCCTGTCAACAACCATTTTCCTTTTTTTACACATAGGTAGGCACACAAAAAACGGAAACAGGTACCGGAGTTCTTGGTGTGAATACGTTTCACATTGTCTTCATCCGTGGAATGCGTATGTATGTCCGACAGTAGTTTTTTCAGCAAAAGAGTATCGTCGGCTTTCGACAGGTTTTTTATTTTCAACTTAGGATGATAGGTTTCTTTAAGCATCAACAAACGATTGCTGATGCTTTTGGAAGCCGGAAGATCAACATAAACCGTATCGGAAAGGCTTTGTTGAATGAGTTGTAGGTAGGGAGCATTCATGGTTTTGCAGGTAACTTCGAATGGGGGATAATAAAAGCGATAAGGCATAAGAAAGCATTGAAAATGGCATAAAAAACCACTCCGGATTGTCGTTCGAGCATAGATTCGGTCAGAAGATTAATCGCTATGATTAACATAAAGACAAGGTATAGAAAACATCGTTTTTGCATGCTCACATATAAGGTGTAAAATAATCCCGAAACAAAAAGCAATATGCCGGGAATTCCTACGGCTAATAATATTTGAAGGTATTGATTGTGGGTGTTATATTCTCTTTTATTAAAATAGGGTAAGGATCGTTCACTGTATTTGCTTTTGAGCACATCTTTAATGTCGCCGCTACCTACACCGAAGGGAAGATTTTCTTTGGCTGCTTCCCACGAAGTGTCCCATATCGTATAGCGAACATCTTCTTTGACATCTTCGAAGCTGTGAATGTGATTGAATTTAAGAAGAAACCGATTGTATTTGTCGGGCATAAATTTGAAAATACTTATGGATATCAACAAGAGAATCAGTGCGACGGATAGATTCAGCAATCGGTGGTGTTTGTGTATAATGATGTAGAAGATAAATAAAACAGCCACGAAAAACATCACTAAAAAGGCTGTTTTGGAACTAAGCAAAAAGACTTCGAGTATGAA
>DHTG01000003.1:0-472 GCA_002411545.1 Bacteroidales bacterium UBA5266
TCGTTTGTAAGCACGTAGAATACAGGGTTTGTTTTCGTAAAAGTGTACCATCTTATGCTTTTGAAACAAATAAATTGTTATGAAATGTATTTATTGTCAAAGTGATTGCATTAAAAAAGGGAAGGTAAAAAATGTGCAAAGATACCAGTGTAAACACTGTGGAAGAACACAACAAAGAAGGTATAAGAAAGCACGCATAGAAGAAGTGAAATATGAGTGGGTAAAAGAACTCACCAAAGAAAGTAGCAGTATCAGCTCCATATCAAGATTGTTGAATATATCTAAGTCGAGTGTACAGAGAGTAATAGAACGCATAGCGTCCAAAATAAAAAAGATTGATTATCAAGAGACAGAACAGGTATATGAAATGGATGAACTACGTACGTATTGTGGAAACAAGCAAAATGAGAGTTGGGTGATGTATGCAATCAATAAAACGACTGGAAAAGTAATTGATTTTTGTGTAGGCAGG
>DHTG01000003.1:538-662 GCA_002411545.1 Bacteroidales bacterium UBA5266
ATACCGGAAAAGCTACATAAAGTATTCGTACATTGTACTAATAAAATTGAACGAAAGAATTTAAGTATACGCACCCATTTAAAACGCTTGTCTCGTAAAACAATCTGTTTCACAAGAAGCAATG
>DHTG01000003.1:868-11902 GCA_002411545.1 Bacteroidales bacterium UBA5266
TTTTGTTTGAAAGAAAAAACACGGGAATACGAAAACAAAGGATAAAAATTATATTTTTGTAAAACTTAAAAAATGTGTAAAAACATGAGAAGATTATTTTTTGTTGGAGCTTTTGTTATACTTCATTTCTAGTTTAATTAAATCTTAATAAAGCAAACGGATTATCATTAAAAAAATATCGATACAATGAAATATAAATAAATGACTTGTTTCCAGATTCCAACAGATAGTATGATTGTATAAACATCAAATAAATCACATGAAAAAAAAGCCATATAAGTTAGGGTTGGTGTTAAGCGGAGGAGGTGCAAAAGGATTTGCCCATGTTGGTTTGTTGCAAGCTTTAGAAGAAATGGGCATACAACCCGATATTATTGCCGGTGCCAGTGTCGGTTCGATTGTAGGGGCATTGTATGCCGATGGCTATTCCATCCAAGAGATGTTAAGTGTGTTTAAGAACACGGGATTTATGGATTTGGTAAGTCCTAAATTGAATGCGAATAGTATTTTAAAAACAGATAATTTGCAGAAAAAGCTAAAATCCTTGTTGCATGCCAAAACTTTTGAAGAGTTGCGTATCCCATTGGTGATATCTGCCTCTAATCTGACCTGTGGTAAAGTGGAATATTTCCGCTCTGGAACATTGTTAGATAAAGTATTAGCCTCATCAAGCATTCCTGTATTGTTCAATCCGGTGATTATTGACGGGCAATATTATGCGGATGGGGGACTGTTTGATAATTTTCCGGTTGAGCAAATCAGAGATCGTTGCGAATATGTAATAGGCTTTCATTTGCATCCGTTTAAAAAACAAGATAAAATCACCACCCTTAAACAAAACATTGAAAGAACCATTACCTTAGTATATGAATCGCATGGATGGAAAAAAGCTCATTTGTGCAATCTATATATAGAACCGGAAGCTTTGACACAGTATACGATATATGATGTACGAAAGGCTATGGCTATTTACAAAGTAGGCTATGATTATGCAAGAAAAATGTTAGAAAAGGCTGATTACTTTTCTATATGATATTTTATTGCTTATCACTCAATAGATAATCAATTCAGATAAACGAACATAAATCAAAAGAATAATTTAATTCATAAACTAATATTTTATATTTTTGCGTATCATTTTAAAGATGCAAAAATTGCTTTGCTGAAGATTAGATATACTCATTTTTATGAAAGTAAAAACGCCTTATTCGTTATTAATCATAGTATTATTTTTTAATATTATAGGTTCTCATGCTCAAATCAGTCAGGGGGGGCTTCCTTATAGTTTTAAAAAACAAACTATAAATAACGAAATCCCTTTTGTAACGATGCCTAAAGTTGATCATCAGGCTTTGATAAAGGAAGAGATACCCGATAAAAGAGGAGGCTTTAAATTTGGAAAAGAGTTTGAGGTGGATTTACATTTATTCAATGCCGGTCAATGGATCACATTGGTGAATGGAGATCGTATATGGCAATTGGGCATTCACTCAGAGAATGCATATTCTCTGAATTTGATTTTTGATAATTTTTATTTACCCCCTCAAGCCACTTTTTATATTTATACCCTGGATAAGAGCTATGTATTGGGTGCATTTACCGATAAAAACAATATTCCCGAAAAGGTGTTTTCTACTACTTTATTGCCTGGAAGTGATGTTGTGCTGGAATACTACGAGCCCAAAGAAGTGTATCAACAAGGGATTATACATCTCAGCACGGTAGTGCATGGGTATAAAGATTTTTTCTTTAAATCAGGCCCTTACGGTTCTTCCGGTCCGTGTCATATCAATGTGAATTGTCAAGAGGGCGATAAATACAAGGATGTGAGTAGGGCTGTTGCCTTGATATTGAATGGCTCTTATGCTCATTGCACCGGGACCTTAATTAATAATACTAAAAACGACGGAACCCCTTATTTTTTAACGGCTCAACATTGTATAACAGGCAAGGACCTTTCCCGTTTTGTATTTGTTTTTGGTTATCAAACGGCAAATTGCAATGGAACAGAGGGGTCGATGGGTGCATCCATTCAAGCAGCCACTTTGATTGCCGATGGCGATTATTCAGATTTTGCTCTTTTACGGTTAAGCTCGGCACCTCCTATTAACTATAATCCTTATTATGTAGGATGGAATAAAAAAGAAGAGGCTGCTTCATCTTCGGCTTGTATCCATCATCCTTCGGGAGATTATAAGAAAATTTCTCTTTGTAATACACCTGTTGTAAGCAGCAGTTATGATGATTATCCTACGGATACCCATTGGGAGGTAAGCTCCTGGACGAAAGGCTCGACCGAAGGAGGTTCCTCCGGGGCTCCTTTGTTCAATCAAAATTATTTATTGGTGGGACAGCTGGAAGGGGGCACCGCTACCTGTTTTAATTTAACGGGATATGATGTCTTTGGGAAGTTGTCTTACTCCTGGCTTAATAATAACAGCACTTTATCGAATAAACGATTAAAAGATTGGTTAGATCCTTTGAATTTAGGAGTAAATACCTGGAATGGCTATGATCCCTGTTTGCCTTCTTACGAAGTAGATGCCTTTCTGAAAAACATAGATAATCCCACCCATCCATTATGTCATTATTATATTATACCGAAAATTACTATTTCTAACAATGGTTCAACAGCCTTGCAGACACTGAGCATACATTATACCTTGAATGGAAGTAATATGGTAAATTATGAGTGGTCAGGGAATATAGCCTTTGGAGAAACTGCCTACCTTGAATTACCGGAAATAGATGTAAGTGGTGGCGATTATCACCTTAGGGTATGGACGGATAGGCCGAATCAAACACAGGATCAAAATACAAGTAACGATACATTACACTTCGATTTTTCCTATCAAAAGGGATTTCCGGTGTCTTGGGACATAAAAACCGATTTATTCCCTGAAGAGACATCCTGGTTTATCAAAGATATAGAGGGAAATATCATTGCTCAAAATCCGGCTAATCTAAGTTTACTTACCAAATATAAAAGCACTTTTTGTTTAGATACGGGCTGTTATGATTTTGTAATCTATGATAGTCAGGGGAACGGATTGTCGGGAACGGATAATTACGGCAAGGGGTATTATTATTTTTCTGTCAACGATAAAATTGTCTTAAGTGGTATTCAATTTGAATATAAAGACAGCATTCGATTTTGTTTGGATGAAACAACGGGCATTGCTTCGTTTACGAAAAACACTCCCCGTGAACACATTCAAATATACCCCAATCCGGCCGACCATTATATTACTGTATGTGCGGATAATTTGATGATGGAAGCACAATACAAGGTTTCCATATATGCCTTGGACGGCAGAAAAATCATGGAATTACCCCTTATAGAAGGAGAAAATATACTTGAATTTCCTGCCATGTCATCCGGACTTTATGTGGTGAAAATTCAAAGCAAACACTATCTTACCACTCATAAAATACTGATTCAAAAATAAAAAGATTATTCCATGTATAATACATACACCAAATTTATTCTATTCTTTTCGTTAAGTTTGTTTATGTGTACATCCTATCCTGTGCAAGCACAAGATCAACTCTCATCACAAAACAGAAAAGCCCTGCGATATTATCAAAAGGGCAATACAGCCATGGGAAACAGAGATTTTGTGCAAGCTATTTCCTATGCCGAAAGGGCTATTCGTATAGACGAAAGGTTTACCGAAGCCTATATTATGATAGCCGAATCCTATTCTTTTACTAGAGATTGCGAAAAATCTTGCGTGTATTTTGAAAAAGCCATAGCCTCTAATCCTGATTTTTCTTATAAACTATATTATTTTGCCGCCAATGAGTTTATGCGTTGTGGTAATTTTGAAAAAGCTGTTTCGAATTTCGAAGAATACTTCCGACGTTTCCCGAGCAATATCAGTGAAATTCCCATAGTTGTACGTGAAAATTATGAGTTATGTTTGTATAGATTGCAATTGATGGACGATTCTCTCCCCATCAATCCCATTAATATGGGACCTCGTGTAAATTCGGCTTATGCAGAATATTTGCCTAGCCTTACGGTCGATGAATCGAAAATTGTATTTACCGTGAGGCGTAAAGCAGATGATTTAACGGTTTGTTTGAACTGCCTAACAGAAGAAGATATGTATTATAGTGAGCAAGTCGATGGTATTTGGCAAGACAGAAAGCCTTTTGAATTGAATACGCATTACAATGAAGGAGGTCAGTCCATTTCTTCTGATGGGAAATATTTGATATTTACCGCTTGCGAAAGGGATGAAGGCTATGGTAGTTGTGATTTATATTGGTCGAAACGTATAGGCGATGCCTGGAGTAAACCTCGTAATTTCGGAAAACCTGTCAACACTCAATATTGGGAATCACAACCTACATTTTCGGCGGATGGAAAAAACATTATTTTTGTTTCTAACCGACCGGGTGGACTGGGAGGAATGGACCTTTGGTCAACTCAAATGATAGAAGAGGGGGTGTTTTCTACTCCGGTGAATTTAGGGATTCCTGTCAATACGATGAAAAACGAAGATTATCCATTTTTACATCCCAACGGTAAAACCCTGTATTTCTCTTCCGAAGGACACAAAGGAATGGGAGGCAAAGATATTTTTTATAGTGAATTGTTGCCTGACAACACCTGGAGTGAACCGGTGAATTTAGGGTATCCCATCAATACTTATGCCGATGAAATGAGTTTGGTGGTGAATGCCAAAGGCGACAAAGCTTTTTATTCCTCTGACCGAGCCGGTGGTTATGGAAAGGACGATTTATATTGGTTTAATTTACCGGAAACATTAAGACCACAATCTGTAACTTATATGAAAGGGAGAATTTTCGATGCAAAAGATAATACTCCGCTTGAAGCCTTTTTTCATGTGGTGGATTTAAAAACCGGAAATGTTGTGGTGTCGTCCTCTTCCGATGTTAAAACAGGGGAGTTCTTGATTTGTATTCCTACCAGTAGCTCATACGCTTTGCATGCTCAACGTCGTAATTATTTGTTTTATTCCGAGAATTTTGAATTAAAAGATGTCTATACCGACATAGAACCTTATGTGAAAGATATTTTCTTGAAACGTATAGAGCTGGGAGAGAGTGTTGTGCTTAATAATATTTTTTTCGATACAGATAAATCCGATTTAAAACCCGAATCGGAAATTGAACTGAAAAATATCTTACAACTCCTGATGGATAATCCAAGAATGAGAATTGAAATCAGCGGACATACCGATAACATAGGTTCCAAAGAACACAACCTTGCATTATCACAAGCTCGTGCCAAAGCCGTATTTGATTATCTCGTAAATAAAGGGATTAAAGCAAACCGTATGGACTATAAAGGATATGGATTCAGTGTACCGATTGCAAGCAATGAAAGTGATGAAGGTAGAACCCAAAACAGAAGAACGGAATTTAAAATCATAGGCTTTTAAATTATTTTTTGTGAATATAAAAATATCATAAAAAATAGTATATATTTGCACATTGAAATTAATAATTTAAATTAGAATAGATATGAGTCAAATAAGTAAAGATCAATTAAAGAAAACTAAACTTGCTTATAGTTTGGTTGCATGTGTTTTTTTCTTAAGTCTAATGATGAGTTGCAATAAATATGATAAACTTCCTATTGTAGGCATTTGGGAATGCGATATCAAGGAAAGTAAAGGTTTATCGAATGTCGACTCGAGTAAAGAAACTTTATTGTTCAATTCCGGAGCGGAGCATACTTTCGTGCAAGATTTTTACGAACGAAAACCCGGAAGTTTGGATAAATGGCAAATCAAAGGTAAATTCGAGCGAAAGAATAATAAAATCACTTTTACCGAAAGAGTAAAAGACGGGACACAACAACAACCGGATGTTACCTATAAATATGAATTGGTAGAAGATAAAACCTTAACCTTGATAGTAGAAGGCGAAGGATATAAAGACAACGAAAAAGTTTATAAACGTATTAATTAATGTACTGAAACTTTCTAAGCTATTGGAAAGGAAGAGGATTTTGCGGAGATGCAAAATCCTCTTATGTTATAAGGGGTTTTAGGTATTGTGCAGTATAGCCAATGCCTTTTTTTACAATGTGTTCGGGGGTTCCTTCGACGATGAGTTTGCCTCCTTTTTGTCCTCCTTCCGGTCCTAAGTCGATAATCCAATCGGCCACTTTGATAACATCCATATTGTGTTCAATCACTAATATAGTATTTCCTTTATCAACAAGTTGATTCAAGACATCTAAAAGTATGCGTATGTCTTCGAAATGCAATCCGGTGGTTGGTTCATCCAATATATAAAAGGTATTACCGGTATCTTTTTTACCCAGTTCGGCAGCGAGTTTGATGCGTTGGGCTTCTCCACCGGATAGGGTAGTGGATGATTGTCCTAAACGTAAATACCCTAATCCTACTTTTTCAAGCACTTCTAATTTATAACGTATGTTGGGGATGCCTTCAAAGAAGTGTATGGATTCGTTCACATCCATCTCTAACACATCGCTGATTGATTTTCCTTTGTAACGGATTTCCAATGTTTCTCTGTTGTAGCGTTTGCCGTTACAACTGTCGCAATGTACATAAACATCGGGTAAGAAGCTCATTTCTATCGTACGTAAGCCACATCCTTTACAGCTTTCACACCTACCGCCCGAAACATTGAAAGAAAACCGGCCGGCTTTGTAATTGCGCACTTTTGATTCGGGAAGAGAAGCATAAAGTTTTCTGATTTCATCAAAAACACCGATATAGGTAACCGGATTGGAGCGCGGTGTACGCCCGATGGGTTGTTGATCGATTTCTATGACTTTATCGATATACTCTAGGCCGCTGATGCTTTTATAAGATAGTGTTTTTTTTTCAGAACGATAAATGTATTGGTGTAGGATGGGATATAAAGTGGCATTGATTAAGGACGATTTTCCGCTGCCCGAAACGCCGGTGATGCAGATGAATTTGTGTAAGGGGAAGCTGATGTCTAAGTTTTTGAGGTTATTTCCACAAGCTCCCTTCAAAACAATCGACTGTCCATTTCCTTTGCGTCTTTGCTTGGGAAGCTCAATTTTTCGTTTCCCGTTTAAATAATCGGCGGTTAAGGTAGAAGCTTTTTTTATGTCGTCCATACGACCTTCCGCGACCACATGTCCCCCTTTAATGCCGGCAGCCGGTCCCATATCAACAATATAGTCGGCAGCTTGCATGGTGTCTAAATCATGTTCCACCACAATGATTGAGTTGCCTGTGTCCCGCAATTGATGCAAGGAAGCTATCAATCGTTGGTTGTCTCTTTGATGTAACCCTATACTAGGTTCATCTAAAATATACAATACATTGACCAATTGCGATCCGATTTGTGTAGCCAAACGAATGCGTTGGGCTTCACCACCGGATAAACTCTGAGAAGAACGATTTAAACTTAAATAATCTATGCCTACATTCAATAAAAAACGCAGGCGAGTTCTGATTTCTCGGATGATGTCGTAGGCAATGAGTCGTTGTTGTTCGCTCAGATAGGTATGTATGTGATCAAACCACTCATCCAATAGGCCTATATCCATGGCTGATAGTTCGGCAATGTTTTTACCTCCAATCAGAAAATACAATACTTCCTTTTTCAATCGAGTGCCGTTACAGGCATCGCAGGTTTTGGTATGCATGAATTGTTGTGCCCATTTGCGGATGTTGGCAGGTGCATCTTCGTTGTTTTGTGATATGATGAAATTTATAATTCCTTCATAATTGTTATTATACAAATATGTATCGGAAATGTCGTTTTTTTGCATAATGGGTTGGTCGCTACCATAAAAAATAACATTCAATGCTTCTTCAGGAATTTCTTCGATGGGGGTGTCTAAGGTAAAATGATATTGATAGGCAATGCCTTCGATTTGTCTGAAAATCCAGTTTGGTTTGTAACTGCCAATGGGCGTGATGCCTCCGGCACGGATAGATTGTTTAGGATTTGGTAGCATTTTTTCAATGTTCGTTTCGGTTATTTCCCCTAAACCATTGCATTTTGGACAATAACCATAAGGTGAGTTGAATGAAAAGGTATTGGGTTCGGGTTCGGGGTATGAAATACCGGTCGTAGGACATATCAAGTAACGACTTAAAATTTTGGGAGTAGAAGTGTTTTCTTCCAAAATCATCAAAGTGCCTTTGCCGTGTTTTAAGGCTAATTGTATGGCTTTTTGTAAACGGGTGGAATGATTTCCTTTGACCTCAAGGGTATCAATTAATAATTCAATATCATGTGTTTTGTACCGGTCTACTTGCATGCGAAGCATAATATCTTTCATTTCTCCATCTACCCGCACATGCAAGAAACCTCCTTTTAAGACTTGTTGAAATAATTCCCTGTAATGACCTTTACGTCCTTTTACTAAGGGAGCTAATACATGTATGCTTTTGTTTTTATAGTTTTGTTCGACCAAGGCTATGATTTGTTTTTCGGTATAACGAATCATAGGTTCATTTGTATTATAGGAGTAGGCCGTCGATACACGGGCGTATAATAAACGAAGAAAATCATAAATTTCAGTGATGGTTCCTACCGTGGAACGTGGACTGCGATTCACGGTTTTCTGTTCAATGGAAATCACCGGACTCAATCCCGTTATTTTATCGACTTCGGGTCGTGACATCTCTCCCACAAATCGACGTGCATAGGAGGAAAATGTCTCTAAATAACGCCGTTGACCTTCCGCATAAATTGTATCGAAGGCTAATGAAGATTTTCCCGAACCCGATAAACCGGTGATTACGATTAATTGATTACGAGGTAGCACAAGGTTCACATTTTTTAAATTATGTTTCTTTGCTCCCCAAATCTCTAAATTTTCTTCTGCTATCGACATCTTGTATGCTTTGAAGTGGTTTTCGTGCCGGAAAGCAATAGTAAAAGCCTGTTTACTAAACTTATATGCTTTTCTGTTGGCCTATGCAAAAATACATAAAATATATCGTCTATGCTATCATCCAACGAAAATATATGAGTAGGTTTTCCACAAGCTTCCTTAGCGGGATTGATATGTTAAGTCAAGAAGATGTATGCAATATCAGATTTACTTTTTATTCAGGGTTTTATACGATAATATATGAATGCTTACAGCAATAGCAATGCCTATCAATAGGATACGCAACCATAGAAGGCTGATAAAAATAAAGGCTGAACTCAGAATGCATACCCATAATAAAAGCAGACTACTGATTTTCACTTTTATTGGAATGGCTTTGTATTGTTGAAAGTTTCGAATGTAATTTCCTAAATATTTATGATTTAATAGGCGACTTTGCAAATAAGGTGAACTTTTGTAAAATAGAAAAGAAGCCAACAATAAGAAGGGTGTAGTGGGAAGCACAGGAAGAACAATGCCGATGAGTCCCAAACTTACTGAAAAAAAACCTACTATAATGAGTAGAATGCGCAACATAATTATAAAAAACTAATTATCAAGGTCAATATGCAAAAGAACACACATATATTACGGGCTAAAAACCAACGCAACATAAACTGATCAATCCGTGCCTCTTTGATGGCTTTCCATTGCTCCATGGGTCCCATCCACCATTGAGGAGTATAGGAGTGTTGAGGATGTTTAATGTATTGTATCAAGAGGAAATATAAACGTATTGCTAAAGGTAAAAGAATGAATAATAGGAAATAATAATAATTTACATAATGAAAATATATTCCTGCAACTATCAAGATAAAGGGACTGAAAAGGGGAATGGCTGCTACGGCTAATTGGAATTTTTTGTTTTTAATTAAAACGGCCAAGGTTTTTTTGTTGACAAAGGCATCGGCTTCGCAGTCCATGATGGAGTGTATGTATAAGATATTTATTACCAGCATTCCTACTATTAAAGAGACTAAGCCTAATTCGGGCGTAAAATTACCGCAGCTTGCATAAAACACTCCCGACATTAACAAAGGGCCAAATATGATTCCTATGCTGATTTCGCCCCATCCATGGTAGCTTAAGCGCAAGGGATATCCCGAATAGAAATAGCTTAAAAAGAAGGTAACCAATGCGATGTATAGAATATTTAGACCTCTGAAATAAAATATGATACTACCACATATGAAAGCAAGGGAGAAAAACAGACCAATCACCCAACCTAGGTTTCGTACTGAAATCCGACCTGATAGTAAATAGCTACATTTCCCTTTGCGTATCGGCGATTTGCTTGGGTTTGCTTGTTTTACTATAACATCGGTATTTTTTGAATAATCAAAATAATCGTCTAATAAATTAGTGCCTAAATGAGCAACTGCAACACCCATCAGCGCTAATAGAGCTAATCCCCATGAGAAATCAGGGGATGGAATGGCTAAACCTATGGCAAGGATAGCAGGCATGATGCTTTGTGGAAGCGCTTGTATGCGTGCATTTTGTAACCAAAAATAAATGTTTTTTATCATCGAATCAAAGGCATCTGAAAACTATATTACTTATTATGTATTTCGCAGAGTGCTTATCCCTATAATGTATAATAACTATTTTTTGCATAAATCATTGTATGCAAGTGCCAATAAAAATAATGTTTTTTAGTACACTCGCTGTTTAAAATGAATTATAAATACTTTTATTATCTTTCCCTTCCTTATATTATTAAAAATTATTGCCATATCAAGCATAACGAAGAGAAATGAAGAACCTATAAACAATAACATGATTTAAATTGGACAATGATATAAATATTTAAAAATATTTAAAATATTTAAAAAAAAGTATAAATTTGCACACTGAAATTAGTGTAATTGTAGTAATGTATTATACAATGATTAAAAGGCATTAACTATGGTAGAATAGATAAGAGATGAAAGGAATACATATGATTGACAAAATAATTGTAACATTTTACTAAATAATAAATGAAAAATACCAATTTTTAAAAACTAAATATAATTTATCATGAAAAAATTTTATGTATTAATTGGAATGCTAAGTTTTATTTTCTTAAGCTATTCCCAGACACGTATTTCTTTTACGGAGACCTTTGACGGTTCTTCACAAAGTTTTACGATGACCCCTAGTTCGGCCTGGATGATTGATTC